>CAKUFB010000136.1 GCA_934647145.1 uncultured Clostridia bacterium | reverse complement strand
CTCCCCAGCGTCCCGCCGTGCGGCGGCGCAGCCGCCGCACGGCGACTGTGGGTAGGTTCCACTGGCTGCCGCCGGTTCTGGCGGCGACCATTGGCCGCCATAGATTGAAGCGGCCAAGGTCTGCGCGGTTTGAACTCCGCCCGCAGAGCGTCAAGCCTGCGCGCACGTCCTCTGTAATTATACACCCCGAACGGGGAATGGCGCAAGAATGATTATCCCTTGATCGCGCCGATCATCACGCCCTTGACGAAATAACGCTGCAGGAAGGGGTAGATGATCAGGATGGGCACGGTGGTGACGACGATCGTGCAGTACTTGATCAGGTCGCGGTTGAAGGCCTCCTCCACGAAGTCGGCCGCGCTGTCGCTGCCGGTCATTTCGTTGAGGATGAGCAGCTCGCGCAGGATCATCTGCAGCGGGTAGAGCTCGCGGGTGCGGTGGAAGATCAGCGAGTGATACCAGCCGTTCCACTGGCCGACCGCATAGTACATGCCGATAACCGCCAGAACCGGCGTGGACAGGGGCAGTATGATGTGCGTAAGCACCTGGAAATCGTTCGCGCCGTCCAAGAGCGCGCTCTCCTCCAGCGCCGGGGGAATCGACAGAAAGAAGCTGCGCATGATGATCAGGTTGTAGGTGGACAGCGCGGCCGGGATGACGATCGCCCAGCGGGTGTTGTACATGCCCAGATCGCGCACGACGAAGAACCAGGGAATCAGGCCGCCGCTGAAGAACATGGTCAGCAGCATGCCCTTCATCATGACGTTTCGGGGCAGAAAGTAGCTGCGGCTGACCACGAACGCGCCGGCGATGGTGAGCGCCATGCTGATGGCGGTGCCCGCGGCGACGTAGAACACGGTGTTTCCGAAGCTCTTGATGATGCTGGGGTTGGAGAAGACCGCCCGGTAGCCGTCCAGCGTGAAGGGCTCAAGCGGCTTTAGGAGCAGGTCGCTGTTGCGCAGCAGGGCGCGCGCGTCCGAGAAGGAGGCGCAGATCGTATAGTACAGCGGGTAGACCGTGATCAGCATCAGCAGGATCATGACCAGCATGATCGCGCCGTTTGCGATCTTGTAGGACAGCCTTCGCGATTCGGCATTGTGCATGGCGCGTTCCTCCTTACCACAGACTGGTCTCGTTGACCTTGCGGGAGAGCGCGTTCGCGCCCATGAGCAAAATCACGTTGATGACCGAATTGAGCAGGCCGACCGCCGAGCCGAAGCTGTACTCGAACTTGGTCAGACCCATGCGGTAGACATAGGTGGAGATGACGTCCGCCCGCTCGTACACGCGCTCGTTGTACAGCAGGATGATCTGATCCCAGCCCAGGCTCATCAGGTTGCCGATGCGCATGATCAGCAGGATGACCACGGTGGGCATGATCGCGGGCAGGGTGACGTGCAGCATTCTGCGCCAGCGGCCCGCGCCGTCGATCTGGGCGGCCTCGTGCAGCTCGCTGTCCACGCTGGTCAGCGCCGCAAAGAAGATGATCGAGTCCCAACCCATGTTCTTCCAGACGTTCATGCCGATATACAGCGGCTGAAACAGCGAGGGCACGGTAAACAGGTTGGTCTGCGGCGTCAGGCCCAGCGCGGCGAGCACGCGGGTCAGTATGCCGTTGCTGCCGCAGAACTGCAGCATCAGGCCGCACACGACGACCGAGGAGATGAAGTGCGGCATGTAGGTCACGGTCTGCGTCACGCGCTGAAAGCCGCGGTGCGGGATTTCGTTGAGCAGCAGCGCGAACAGGATCGGGATCGGGAAGCCGACCAGCAGCATGCCCAGGTTGATGCTCAGGGTGTTTCGCACCAGCCGCCAGAAATAAATGCCGCCGATGAACTTCTCAAAGTGCTTGAGGCCCACCCATCTGCTCCCCCAGATGCCCAGGGCGGGCTTGAAATCCTGGAAGGCCATCAAAACGCCGTACATCGGGTAGTAATTGAAGATCAGGTAATACGCCGCCACGGGCAGCGCCAGCACGTACAGAAGCGGGTGATTGCGGATGTTTTCCGCCAGGCGCTTGTGCAGCGGCGCCTGCTTCGGGAGCTTTTTCGCCGCGTTCACGGGCAGTCCTCCTTTGAAATCAGATGCGTTTTGAGAAGGGTCGGTCGTTCTGAGCAAGACGTCGCGCGCAGACCCGGCGCATTGCTCAGAATGACCGAAGGTCGCCGGGGAGGCACGTCGGCCTCCCCGGCGTTTTGCCTTAGCGGGCGTTGTAGCGATCCAGCGCGGCCTGCTCGGCGGCAATGGCGTCGTCGATGCCCATGCCGGGCAGCTTAGCGACGGCCTCGTCCCAGGCGGTCAGGTCGGCCTCGCCGCAGATGATCTTGAGCGCGAGCTCAGACATGTAGGTCTTGATCTCGGTCATGGTCTCGGAGACCAGGCGGCTCTCGTCGGAGGTCAGGCTGACCGGGTCGGGGATCAGGCGGGAGTTGTCCACGTTTTTCGTCCATTCGTTCCAGCAGTCCAGGTTGAGCTGGGTGTTGTACTGCGCCAGCTCCATGGAGTCCAGGGTCTGGGTGGTCCAGTTCTGGATGTAGTGCTTCAGGCGGAAGGTGGCGAAGGGGAAGTCGGGCTGGTTGTACATGTAGTCGGAGTAGGAGTAGTCGCCGTTCTCATCGACCACATAGGTGGTGTTGCCGTCGCCCAGATCGCCCACGCCGAAGGTGGTCAGCAGGTTGATTTCGGGGTTGTACAGGTTGTCGATCCACTTGATGGCCAGCACGGGATCCTTGCAGGTGGTGGAGACGAAGTAGCGGTTGGAGGAGCCGTTGCCCATGGTGTTGGAGAAGCCCAGCACCTTGTCCTCGTCGCCGGTCTGGCGCAGGGTGTTCATGGGCGCGATGACGAACTTCTCGTCCTCCAGAGCGCCCAGCTGAGAAACCTCATTGGTCTCCCAGTTGCCGATCTCGATCACGCCGGCCTGGCCGGTGTAGAGCAGCTTCTTGCAGTCGTCGTGGGAGCGGTTGATGTTGTCCACGTCGATCAGGCCTTCCTTCATCCAGGAAGCGAGCGTGGAGAGGTACTGCTTGTAGCCCTCCTGCAGGTAGGAGTGCGTGACCTTGCCCTCCTCGTCCAGAATGAAGGTGTCCCAGGTCACGCCGTAGCCGGAGGACAGCACGTTGCCGTTGGTGATATAATAGTCGGAGAAGCTGGCGAAGGCGAAGGGCACGGTGGTGTTGTAGTTCTCCTTGAAGGCGCGCAGGACATTCGCAAAGTCCTCATAGGTCTGGGGCATTTCCAGATTCAGCGCCTCCAGCCAGTCCCTGCGGATGATCAGGCCGGTGTGCTGCTTGTTCTTGACCACGTTGCTGCCCTGGTTGCCGAACTTGTACACGCCGCCGTCGGTCTTGAAGCGCAGCTTGTCCTTGTCGGACAGGCTGTTGTACATGGCCATGAAGTTGGACGCGTACTGCTCAATCAGCTCGTTGGGGTTGATGACGATCTTGTCCTCGATCGCGCCGTCGGTCTGGCCGGGGTAGTCCCTGCCCAGCTCGTCGGCCGCCACGAAGATGTCCGGATACTCGCCGGAGGCGATCAGCATATTAAAGAAGGTGCCGTCGTCGCCCACGGGCGGGTTCACGAAGTCGATGTGTACGTTGGTCAGCTCTTCCATCTTCTGCACGGTTGGGGACTCGTTGTAGTCGTCGATCAGGTTCTGCAGGCCGGAAGCGATCTGCATATACATGGTCAGGGTGGCCTTTTCCTGGGTCAGGGGCAGGGTGTTGGGCTCGGGCTCGGCGAAGGCCATGCCGCTGGCGGTCAGTAGCAGGCACAAAAGCATCGCGATGAACTTCTTCATGTCAGTTTCCTCCCATAAAATGTTTTTCTATCGCTTTTCAGAAGCCGGGCGCCTCGGCCTCTGCGAAGCTCGTGTAAAGATCATAGCCTTTTATGGCGGGAAGATCAATAAGCAATATTTGGTCTGAGCAGGTTAACTATCATAAAAGCCATGTATTTTGGATGAATTGCACGATTGTCGGATTTTGCCGATGTGAAAATCGGCTTTTGCGCATCCCATATCCGACAGATTCCCCGCGAATGCGCTTGAAAAATCGACTGAATTTCGGTATAATGGGTAATGAATTTGACATGCGCTTAGGGAGTTTGTCCGAAAGGGGTCGGCGTTCCATGCCACAGCTGCAGAAAAATAAAAAGAAGCGTCCGCTGCTGCGCAGCTGGATTATATCCTATTTACTGGTGCTGACACCCATGCTGCTCTTGTGCTACGCGCTGTATCAGAGCAACCGGACGGCGCTCGAGGACAGCATGAGCTCGCTGCAGTACGCCAAGCTGCACCGGTTTCAGATTTCGCTTCAGGCCGAGCTCAACGACCTGAGCCTGCTGGCCAACCAGCTGGGCGCGGGCGCGTCGCAGGGCACGCTGCTCTCCCGCCGCCGCAGCGACCTCAAGAGCACCGACTACACCGACATGAACCGGATGCGCGGCCTGCTGCTGACCGCGCTCAAGTCCTCTCCGTCGCTGTCCGAGGCGCTGATTTACCTGGGCCGGAGCGGCTACGGCATCACCTCGCTGCGCGTGCTGCCGCTCGACCACCTGTACAGCATGACCGAAGACGCGGACGAGCTGTGGCAGAGCTGGGACGCTCTGCGCGACCTGCTGGCGCAGAGCGAAAACCGCCTGCTCAGATCGGACGCGGCCGGGCGCACGCTGTATTTCCAGCTGCCCCTGCGCTACGGCTCCCGCGTGCTGTTCAACCTGAAGACCGACTACATCCTCGGCATGTACGGCGAGGCGGCCGAGGGCGAGGAATACGTGGCCGTCGTGGGCGGCGACGGCGCGTGTCTGGCGCATACGGGCGAGGCCTTCCCGCTCGACGTGAGCTGCCTGGGCGAGGGCAGGCTGCCCGAAAACAGCGCCGCCTGGCTGGTGACCGCGCTGCGCCTGGAGGGCTACGACTGCTATGTCGTCAGCGCCACCTCGCGCACCCGCCTCAAGGCCAACCTGCTGAGGCAGACCGCCGGCTTCCTGATCGCCATCCCCTTCTGCACGCTGGCCTGCTTCCTGGTGATCGTCTATTCCCTGCGCAGGCATTACAACCCGGTCGCCGAGGTGCTGCACCTGGCCAACGCGCGCGGCCTGAGCACCGACTCGGACAACCACGAATACGTGCAGCTCAACACGCTGCTCCAGAAGGCGCTGGACGACCGCCAGAAGCTGCAGCAGCGCGAGGATCTGACGCGCCGCCGCCTGGACGACGCGCGCCTGTACGCCGCCCTGAGCGCGCCCGAGGCCGAGAGCGCCGTCTCCGCCCGCTTCGCCCGGGAAAAGCAGCGCTTCCAGAACCCCTGCTGGTGCTATGTCGAGCTGACGCTCGTGGACTGCTCCACCCCCGGCGAGCGCGACGGGGAGGTCTTCGGCGTGGCGCAGAACCTGCTCACCGAGCTGCTCCGGCAGAGCTTCAACGCCGCCGCGCTCTACGCCCATCAGCGCCTGCTCTTCCTGGTCGGCCTGCAGGACGAAGGCGAGGCCCGCGCGCTGCTGCTCAAGAGCGACCTGCAAAAGGGCCTTACCTTCCTGCGCGAGGACTACGGGGCCGAGTTTGCCTGCCGCGCGAGCGCCGTCTCGCCGCTTGAGGGCGACTTCTCCGCCCTTTCCGCCCGGCTGATGGATCAGCTCAGCCAGCTGCACCAGTACCCGGCCGACGGGCCTGTGCAGGTCTGGCAGGCGCTCAGCGAGGATCAGCAGCAGGCCATGCGCGCGCTCTTCTCCCTGGAGCACGCGCTGCGCAGCGACGATCTGGACGCCTTCCGCAGGGGCGTGCAGGCGCTGGGCAAGCTGCTCGTCGATCGCGAGCCCGCGCCCGCCGCGCCCGAGCCCGCCGAAAGCGGCAGCGACAACCTGATCAGCCGGCAGGTCGTGCAGCTGGTGCAGTCCAGCTACTACGACCCCAACCTGAACGTCTCGGCCATCGCGCAGCGCCTGGGCCGCAACCCGGACGTGGTCTCGCGCGCCTTCCGGCAGACCATGCGCATGGGGCCGCTGGAGTACATCCATTCGGTTCGCATTCACGCCGCGACCGACCTCTTGCGCGACAACCCGGACATGACCGCGCGCCGCGTCGCCGAGCTGTGCGGCTACGTCAACATCGACTCCTTCAACCGCGCCTTCAAGCGCGTCACAGGCACCACGCCCGGCCGTTACCGCGCCCAAAGCGAGGACGCGCCGGGCGAATAGGCGCTCCGTTTTCCAGGCGGCTCCCGCGCGGAGCCGCTTTTTTCTTTTCCTTCAGGCCGCGCAGACCCTCCGCGCCCGCAATTTCGCGGCTCTTATGGGCACACTAAGCCTGAACGAACCGCCGAAAGGAGCATGAACCATGAACAAGTATCAGGGAACTCAGACGGAGAAAAACCTGCGCGCGGCCTTTGCCGCCGAATCCGGCGTGCGCAGCCGATACGCCTTCTACGCCGGAAGGGCGCAAAAGGAGGGCTTTGAGCAAATCGCCGCGCTGCTTATGCAGACCGCCGAGAACGAGCGGGAGCACGCGAAGCTCTGGCTCATGGAGCTGGACGAGCTGGCCGGCACGGCTGAAAACCTGCGCCACGCCGCCGACGGCGAGCACTACGAGTGGACGGACATGTACGAGGGCTTTGCCCAAACCGCGATCGACGAGGGCTTCCCCGAGCTGGCGCGCCGCTTCAGGCTGGTCGCCGCCATCGAAAAGCAGCACGAGGAGCGCTTCCGCACCCTGCTGCGCAATGTGGAGACGGCTCAGGTTTTCGCCAGGAGCGGGATTCGCGCCTGGGAGTGCCGAAACTGCGGCCACCTCGTGCTCGCGGAGCAGGCGCCCGAGCTGTGCGCGGTGTGCGGCTATCCGCAGGGCTATTTCGAGCTGCGCGCGGAAAACTACTGACGGGAAGCGGGCTCCCGCCACCATCTCCAGTTTTTGCTGAAGTCTATGAGGTTTCCGGACGCAGACCTTGGCCGCTTCAATTTATGGCGGCAGTAAGTGGAACCTACCCACAGTCGCCCTGCGGCGGCTGCGCCGCCGCAGGGCGAGACGCTGGGGAGGGCGGCCTGAACGGCGCGCGCCTCCCCAGACC
>CAKUFB010000135.1 GCA_934647145.1 uncultured Clostridia bacterium | reverse complement strand
CCCTGAAAGGAGCCGACATGAAGCGTTACACCAATCGCCGCAGCCTGATTTCCTTCCTCGCGTTTTTCCTGAGCTTTGCCGTGCTCAGCGGCATTGTGGTGGTCAGCGCGTACGCGCGCAGCGTGGAGCGGGAGGAGGCGGACTGGAACCGCCAGCTCGAGCACGAGACCGAGCGCGCGTTCATCTACCTGGAGCAGCACATGCAGTCGGCGGTGCGGGTGGGCAACAGCATCTTCGGCGCGACCTGGTACAAGCATTATCGCAACGTGGCCAAGGTCTATGAGGACGAATTCACCGGGCTCAAGCGCCTGGAGGTGGTCAGCGACCTGGCCGGCAAGGTCTATTCGCAGCCGCTGCTGGACGACCTCGTCATCATCACCCCCTCGATGAACAGCGTCATCAGCAAGACCGGCTGGTACACGCTCAACCGCTGGCGGCAGGTCTATTCGAGCGACTTCAGCATCGACGCCTCGGGCGGCTACACCGCGCCCGCCGTGCTCACGCCCCGCGGAGAGGACGTCTGCCTGATGACGCTGCAGGACTTCAACGGCCGCCGCGACAAGACCGTGATCGCGCTGCAGTTTTCAAAGAAGGACGTGACCGCGGCCTTTCTGGCGATGCTGGGCGAGCACGCGACCGGGTGCGAGGTGACGTTCAACAAACAGACTCTGGTCGCTTTTGGCGAAAACAGACCGAAGTCTGTAAGCGTTACCCGCGCGAGCCGGAGCGTGGATCTTCAGGCGACGGTGTACTACGAAAGCTACCGCGAGGCGGGGCGGAGCGCGACCATACTGACCTACGCGGCGCTGCTGCTGGCGGTGCTGTGCGCGTCGGCTCTCCTGGCGCTGGTGCTTGCCTGGGCGTCGCTGCGCCCGGTCAACGAGATGATTACGCGCTTTGGCGGCGAGACGCGCGACATCGACGATCCCTACCGATTTATATACGCCTATGTCGACGCGTTCGCCCGGCAGAGCGAGCGCCAGAGCCGCGAAAACGACTCCCTGCGGCAGGCGCGGCGGCACTTTCTCTCGCTGATGCGCAACGAGATGATCCTGGGCATGCTGACCAACCCGGATTTCGACTTCGAGGGCGAGTATATCCGCTACGGCTTTCCCTGGATCGGCGCGGGCAAGCCCTTCCTGATCGCGGCCTGCACGCCGAAGCAGACCGGGGCCGACGAGCAGACGCCGCCCGCCGAGCGCTACCTGACCGAGTGCGAGAACAGCTGCTACGCCGGACTGGACCGGCAGCGCTGGTACCTGTACTGGTTCAGCGACGAGCAGGCGCTTGAAAACGGGCGCGAGCTGCTCGAAAACCGCCTGCAGAGCGCGCTGCACGTGATTTCGGACGCGCTTTACCGCCCGGAGGACATCCACGGCGCCTACCTGTCGCTGCGCAAGCGCCTGGAGGAGGAAAAGCGCAGCTGGCTCACCCTGCCCACGATGGCGCAGGGGAAGATCCTCAGCCGCGTCTACTCGGGCCGCCGGGAGGAGAGCGCGCAGGCGGTGGCCGAGGCGCTGGACGAGTACAACCCGGACGCGGTGCTGTGGCTGCTGGTGCAGGTGGCGGGGGACTGCGGCTTTGACGCGGGCGATTATCTGCTCAGGTATCGCGCCCTGGTGCAGGAGAGCGGCTCCGAGGCGGAGGTTCGCGCACTGCTGACCGAGCTTCCCCAGGCGCTGTGCCGCTTCCTGACCGCCGACCGGCCCAGCGTGGCCGCCGAGACCGCGGGCGACATCTGCCGCTACATCGAGGAGAACTTCGCCAACCCCGAGATGTCGGTCAACTTCCTGGCCGACCACTTCTCCATGCACCGCACGCTGATCTCCAAGGCGGTCAAGGCGCAGACCGGCGAGACGTTTTCGGACTACCTGATGAAGCTGCGCATGGCGCGGGCGCTGGAGCTGATTGAAGAGGGGACGCTGAACTTCCAGCAGATCGGCGAGCAGATCGGCCTGCTGAGCTATCCCACGTTCAAGCGCGCCTTTGTGAAAATTTATGGATGCACCCCGAGCGAGTGGCACAAAAGCGCATAATTCCGTGAAAAAACGGTGTACAAATGGTGACGGCGGGCACTGTCACCATTTGTATATTGACGCTTCTGTTAAAACGGGGGTATAATCGGTGACAGAAGGGGACGTGATCACCTCTCCCGAATGCCGCCGGTCTGCGCAGCCTGCGGCCGCAGTCTCATTTCTGACAAGGAGGATACCCCACATGATGAAGAAAATCGTCTGCCTGCTGCTCGTGTGCCTGCTCGTGGTTCCGTCCGCGCTGGCCTATGACGGCACGGCGCCCGTGACCGAGGAGACCAAGACCATCTCCATCCTGACCACCAACTCCGGCTCTCTGCAGTACAACTTCAGCGAGATGACCTGGTGGCAGCAGGTGCTCAAGAACGCCAACATCGAGCTGGACATGGAGATCCTGGACAATTCCGCCTATAAGGACGCCGTGAAGCCCCGCCTGGCCGCCGGCGTGGACCTGCCCGACATCGTGCGCCTGCCTAGTGCGGACAGCGACATGTCCTATGCAAACTCCGGTCTGTTCCTGGACCTGGCCGAGTACTATGACACCCTGGGCTTCAACATCAAGAAGCACTTCGAGAAGTATCCGACCCTGAAGGGCTCCCTGACCACCCCCGCGGGCGGCATGTACTACGTGCCCACCCTGACCCCCGCCGACGCCAACATGCGCTGCATAATGGTCAACCGCCTCTACCTTGAGCAGCTGGGCATGACCGCCGCCGACATCACCGACATCGACTCCCTGACCGAGTACCTGTACAAGGTCAAGGAAAACGACATGAACGGCAACGGCGACACGACCGACGAGGTTCCGCTGTTCATCCGCTCCGGCATGATCGGCCTGCTGCGCATGTACTGGGGACTGGATGCCGAGGGCAATCACATGCTCGAGAACGGCAAGGTCATCTGCACCGCCATCGACGAGCGCTATAAGGACTTCCTGACCTGGGCGCACAAGGCGTACGCCGACGGTCTGATCTACAACGAGTTCTCCACCGCCAACTACGACACCCAGACCGCGCTGTACACCGCCAACCAGAACGGCGCGACCCTGCACTTCATCTCCAACTGCACCGGCTATTCCCAGACCATCGATCCCGACTGGCAGTTCAACGTGGACGAGCCCATCATGGTTCCCATGGCCATCAAAGGCCCGGGCACCGGTGATCAGCCCGTCTGCTGGGGCCGCAACGTCTACTCCGGCGGCGGCTTCGGCATCACCTCGACCTGCGCCGATCCCGAGACCACGTTCGCCTTCCTGGACTACCTGTTCAGCGAAGAGGTGGGTATCCTGACCTGGTACGGCATCGAGGGCGTCGACTACAACATCGTGGACGGCGAGTATCAGTTCACCGACGTCTACTATGCCGACAAGGACAACTACCTGGGCAACTGCGGCTACAACTGCATGGCGCTTCCGAACGCCTATCAGCTCTACGGCTCCAAGCAGTGCAACCAGGTGCGCGCCGCCATCGACGAAATGGCCCCCTATGTGAAGAACCCCACCCTGGGCTACTCCTACATGAACGACGACGAGAACGAGATCGTCAACGCCTACAACACCGACCTGGAGACCTACTTCGACGAGCAGATGACCGGCTTCATCATGGGCACCCGCTCCCTCGACGAGTGGGATTCCTACGTCAGCGCCGTCAAGGCCATGGGCGTGGATGAGCTCCTCGCCGTCAAGCAGGCCGTCGCGGATCGCGCCGCCGAATAACACCGGCATGGACTGCGGGCGGGCAGGCTTGCTGCCTGCCCGCGGCTCTTTTCAGCCGGCTGCTTTTCCGGCAAAGAACCATTGAATAAGGAGGGGTTGCTGTGAGCACAGCCAGTCCATCTCTGCCCAAAAGGAGCTGGAAAGCGCGCCTTGCCAAGGCGTTCAAGCGGGACAGATACCTGCTGCTCATGTTTCTGCCCATCGTCGTATACTACGTCGTCTTCAGCTATGTGCCCATGACCGGCGCGATCGTCGCCTTCAAGCAGTTCAAGCCGGGTCACGGCATCTACGGCGGCGACTGGGTGGGCCTGAAGTGGTTCATTCAGTTTTTCAAGTCGCCCTTCGCGTTCCGCACCGTGCGAAACACCGTGCTCATCTCGATCTATTCGATCCTCTTCGGCTTTCCGCTGCCGATCCTCTTCGCCATCTGCGTGACCGAAATCCGTTCCAGTAAGGTGCGCCGCGTCGTGCAGACGGTCAGCTACCTGCCGCACTTCATCTCCACGGTGGTGCTGGTGGGCATGATCAACAACTTCTTCAGCATGAATCACGGCCTGGTCAACGACCTCATCACCAGGATGGGCGGCCAGCCGGTCAACTTCCTGATCAATCCCGCCTGGTTCCGCACGCTGTACGTGGGCTCGGGCGTCTGGCAGAATTTCGGCTTCAACTCGATCATCTATATCGCCGCCATTACCGGCATCGACCCCAGTCTTTACGAGGCCGGCAAGATCGACGGTATCACCAAGTTCCAGGAAATGGTCTACATCACCATCCCCATGATCTCCCAGACCATCGTGATGCTTTTCATCATGCAGCTGGGCGGCATCATGAGCGTGGGCTTTGAAAAGGTCTTTCTGATGTACAGCCCCGCCGTCTACGAGACCGCCGACGTGGTGTCCACCTACGTCTACCGCAAGGGCATCGAGTCCAACAACTACGGCTTCGGCTCGGCCGTCGGCCTGTTCAACTCGGTGATCAACTTCGCGTTCGTCTTCATTGCCAACCAGGTCTGCCGCAAGCTGACCGACAGCAGTCTGTGGTAAGGGAGGAGGATACCCGTGAAAAAGAAAGTCAAAGCCTTCTCCGGCGGCTCGGATCGCCTGTTTATGGCCATCGTATATGTGATGGCGTTCGTCGCCTTCGTGGTGACGCTGTACCCGTTTTTGTATGTGGTCGCCGTGTCGATCAGCGGCTCGCAGGCAATTTACCGCGGCGAGGTCTTCCTGATCCCCAAGGATCTGACCCTCGCCGGCTACAAGCAGGTCATGAGCCAGAAGGGCCTGTGGACCGCCTACGGCAACACCATCTTCTACACCATCGTAGGCACGGCCTTCAACCTGGTCGCCACGGCCATCGCGGCCTATCCGCTGTCCAGGCCCACCTTCGGCCCGCGCCGCTTCTTCAACTTCTTCATCGCCTTCACGATGTACTTCTCGGGCGGCATGATCCCGTCCTATCTGCTCAACACCAGCCTGGGCTTCTACAACTCCCGCTGGGTCATGATCATCCCCGGCCTGCTGTCCACGTATAACGTCATGGTCTGCCGCAGCGCCTTCTCCGCCATTCCGGACGAGGTCATCGAAAGCGCGCAGATCGACGGCGCGAACGACTGGCAGACCTTCGGCCGCATCGCCGTGCGCCTGATTACGCCCACGCTGGCCGTGCTGACACTGTACTACGCCGTGGGGCACTGGAACAACTTCTTCACCGCGCTGCTCTACTTCAGCGACGAGAAGCTCATGCCCATGCAGGTGCTGCTGCGCCGCGTGCTGATTCAGTCCTCCGGCGAGCTCATGGGCGACGCCGCGGGCGCCAACGACAAGGCCGCCGTCTCCATCCAGATCCGCTATGTCACCATCGTCGTGGCCACGCTGCCCATACTGGCCATCTATCCGCTGCTGCAGCGCTACTTCGTCAAGGGCGTCATGCTGGGCGCGGTCAAGGGCTAGCAGGCTGAGCCTGCAGGCGGTGCTGGCGCCGGCCACACGAATCCTTCGGCCATAGATTAGAGCCTCAGGATTCTTCGTGGTCGGAAGACTCGAGGCAGTGCCCCATAACCTGCTGCCGGCAGGCTGAGCCTGCACCCACCTGCTGCCGCCGAACAGCACACGAATTCGGGAGCCATAGATTCAAGCTCCCGAATTCTTCGTTTACAGAAGACTCGAGGCAGTGCCCCATAACCTGCTGCCGGCAGGCTGAGCCTGCACGCACTGGCTGCCGCGCATTCTATCGACGACCGTTGGCCGCCATAGGCTGAAGCGGCCAAGGTCTTCGAATCCGCAGGAATTTCCTGCGGATTGCGGGGCGGCGCTGCCGCCGCGGCAGTGGCAGTCGGCCCAGCCGACCCACCGCGCTTGAAATATTCACATACGCGTGGTATCATGAAGGGGTGCGCGGGCAGAATTGCCTGAGCGCAACAGACGTAAAACGAGGGGGAAATACACATGGCGATTGAAAGAGTCAGGGCTTTTTTTCGGCAATACGGCATAGAGGGGCGCATTCGCGAGTTTGACGCGTCGAGCGCGACGGTGCTTCTGGCGGCGCAGGCGCTGGGCTGCGAGCCCTGCCGCATCGCCAAGACGCTGTCCTTCCTGGCAGCCGGACAGCCGATACTGATCGTGACGGCGGGGGACGTGAAGGTAGACAACGGCCGGTATAAGGCGCGCTTCGGCACGAAGGCCAGGATGCTCACGCCGGACGAGGCGGCGGAGATGATCGGCCACGCGGTGGGCGGGGTGTGCCCGTTCGCGGTGAACGAGGGCGTGACGGTTTACCTGGACGAGTCCCTGAAGCGCTTCGAGACCGTCTTCCCGGCCTGTGGAAGCAGCCACAGCGCGATCGAGCTGACGATCGCGGAGCTGGAGCGCTACTCAGGCCATGCCGGCTGGGTGGACGTGTGCAAGCCGATGCAGCCAGCCCTCTGACGGCGCGCCTGTGAAAAGCAAAGACCGAACCACCGATGGAAGAGCGGAACCGCCCGTCCCATCGGTGGTCTTCCGTTTAGGCCCTTTCAATGCACCGCCGCAGCGCGTTCTCCCGCTATGGAAGCGTTGCTTTGTCTCCAAGAATTAGCGTTTCCATGTTTTCGAATGCGCCGAGATGTGCTATAATAGGGAGGATCACAATGAGGGGAGAAAACACATGAGGAAGCTGGCAAGCTATCTGAAGGGCTATCGGAAGGAGAGCGTTTTAGGCCCGCTGTTCAAGCTGATCGAGGCGACGTTCGAGCTGCTGGTGCCGCTGGTCATCGCGGCGCTGATCGACCGGGGCATCGGCGGGGAGAGCAGGGGCACGATCGCCGGCCTGTGCGCGGTGCTGGTGGGTCTGGGCCTGGTGGGCCTGGCCTGTTCGCTGACGGCGCAGTATTTCGCGGCGAAGGCCTCGGTGGGCTTTGTCAAGA
>CAKUFB010000134.1 GCA_934647145.1 uncultured Clostridia bacterium | reverse complement strand
ACGCCATATCGAGGGCTGATCGCGGTTACCGCCTGGGTCAAGCTCAAATTTGCTGCGATGAATTTGAAAAAGCTGGCGATCCACAAGTGGCTGCGCCTGCGTTTTCCTGCCTTTCCATCTTGCTTCTATCTTATAAGAAGCCAGATTGCACGCTCACAATCTGGCTTCTTTGACAAGCTGAGCGATTCCCTGAAGGGAATCGCATCTGGCGGGCGGCTGCGGCCGCCCGGAGGATCGCCCCGCCGCATGGCGCTTTCCTCATTGCGAGTCGGCAGCGCCGACAGGAGTTTTCCGGGACTTCCCGGAAAACCGGAGAATTCGGGAACTCCAATTTATGGTTCCCGAATTCGTCGATAGAACCGCGGCAGCAAATGGGTGCAGGCTCAGCCTGCCGGACAAACTTCGGTGGGGGTCTGGGGGAGCGGTCGGCAGGGCCGACGGCCACTTGCTGCCGCGCATCCTATCGTTAGGCTATGCGCAATTCAAGAGTCTCCCCCCAGCCAGAGAGCCTGCAGGGTGGTCAGCAAGGCAGAATTCGGGAACTCCAATTTATGGTTCCCGAATTCGTCGATAGAACCGGCACCAGCAAGTGGCAGTCGATCCAGCCGACCGGCAGCAAGTAGCTGTCGGCTCGCCGACCGTAATTCTCGTGGGGTAACTACCCTGAGTTTTCTGACCACGAAGAATCTGGAGGCTTCAATTTATGGCCGACAGATTCGCTTGGCCGGCGCTAGCACCGCCTCCAAGCTCAGCTTGGGTTAGCGTTTTGCGTGGGGCTTGAAGATCAGCGCGTTGAGCAGGCCGAAGAGCACGGCGGCGGCGACGCCCGCGGCGGTGCGGATGATACCGCCCGTGAACGCGCCGAACAGTCCGTCCGCCTGAACGCCCTGCATCGCGCCCATGGCGAGTGAGTACCCAAATCCGAACAGGGGTACACTGGCCCCCGCGCCGGCAAAGTCGATGAGCGGCTTGTACAACCCCACCGCGGTCAGCGCCACCCCGCTGACCACGAACAGCACCAGGATGCGCGCGCTGGTGAGCCTGGTATGCATCAGCAGCGCCTGCCCGATGCAGCAAATAAGTCCGCCGACAACGAAGGCCTTGGCCAGCGCAATCCACAGCTGCGTCATGATTCTCCCTCCAATGCGGCGGCAAACGCGATGCCGGGTATGGTCTGTCCCTGCTGCTGAGTGGTCAGACTGAGCAGCGCGCCCGAGCCGATCACCAGCACCCGGCGATACTCGCCCGCCTGTACCTTTCGCAGGATGTAGCCGCAGGTCACGCTGGCCACGCAGCCGCAGCCGCTTCCGCCCGCGTGCGCGTCCTGCTCGCGGGAGAACATGCTGGCGCCGCAGTCGATCAGCTTTTCGTCCGCGATCTTCACGCCCCGCTGAACGAGCAGCTCCTTGAGAATGTTGCGTCCGATATAGCCCAGATCACCGGTGGCGATCAGGTCATAGTCGGCAAATGAGCGGCCGGTGTCGGTCAGATGCGCGGTAATCGTGTCGGCGACCGCCGGAGCCATGGCCGCGCCCATGTGGTTTGCGTCCCTGATCTGGTAGTCCACCACGCGCCCCAGCGTGACGTGCGTCAGGCGCGCGACGCCGGGCTGCTTCTCCCCGTCCAGCAGCAGCGCGCCGCAGGCCGTCGTGGTCCAGGATGCGGAGGGCGGGCGCTGAGAGCCCAGCTCCACCGGGCCCCTGAACTGCCGCTCGGCAGTACAGAAGTGACTGGAGGCGCTGCACAGCGCGTTTTTGCGATAGCCGCCCTCTACCAGGATTCCGCCCACGGCCATCGCCTCGATCATCGTCGAGCACGCGCCGTACAGCCCCAGGTAGGGCACGCCCAACTCCCGCGCCGCAAACGCGCTGGACATGATCTGCCCCTGCAGGTCGCCCGCCAGCAGCACCTCGACCGACTGTACGGGCAGGCCGGCCTTGGCAAGGCACATCTCGATTGTGTCCTGCATCATCCTGCTTTCGGCCTTTTCCCAGCTCTCCTGCCCCAGCAGGTCGTCCTCAAGCACCCGGTCAAAGCACCAGCCCAGCGGCCCCTTGCCCTCCTTCGGCCCGACCGTCGAGGCGCAGGCGCGTACCGCCACGCGCTTTTCAAACGCTATCGTCTGCCTCATCCGACCAGTCCTCCGATCGCCCAGTAGATCACGCCCACCGCGATTGACGCCGCAATGCCGTACACCAGCACCGGCCCCGCCACCGTGAACAGCTTCGCGCCCACGCCCATGATCAGACCCTCCCGCCGAAACTCGATGGCCGGAGCGGCAATCGAATTGGCAAAGCCAGTGATGGGCACAATAGAGCCAGCGCCCGCGTAGCGGCCGATGTCGTCGTAAACGCCGACGCCGGTCAGCGTCGTGCCCAGGAAGATCAGGCACACCGTGGTGAACATCAGCGCGTCCTCCTCTACCAGTCCCAGGCCCTTTTCGCCCCAGTACGCCAGCAGCTGCCCGATCGCGCAGATCAGTCCGCCCACCCAAAAGGCGCGCACATACCCCTGCAGAAAGTTGCTGTTGGGCGTGAGCCGCCTGACCAGCCGGTCATACTCGCGGTATCGCCGCGGCTGATTCGCCATACGCTTCCCCTCCCTTATTTCGAATGAGCTGCCTGTCCGCCCGCTCGGCGCGGCGAATTTCCCGCTGAGCAGGCGGGAGCAGCGGACAGGCCGATTCCTTCAGGCGCATCACGCGTCGCCTCCCGCACAGACCCACACCGCCTGCTCCACACGGCCGCGCGGCTTCGCCTGGCCGGCTACAGTCCATAAAATCAATCCCAGCGCCGCGAAAAACAGCAGTACGCTCAGCCAAGCCATTCGCCGCACGCTCATCGAAAATATCCGCATGTTCATCCCTCCTGCCCACAGTCTGTCCGCGTTTGCGCTCGCTTATTCAAATGCGAAGGGCTGCATACAAAGAAACTCCCCCAGGCGCTTTGCCTGAAGGGAGCCTGTCGGTCTGTTCCGCGCCGCTTCGCGGCGCGGAACGCTGGGGAGGGCGGCCTAAACGGCGCGCGCCTCCCCAGACCCCACCCACAGGCCTGTCGGCCCGCAGGGAATCGCATGATACGGGCGGCTGAGGCCGCCCGATTGACGCGCCGCGAAGCGGCGCGGACGGGGAGGGCGCAGCCCTCCCCGGTGAGCCGCGATTTCTTATGCCAGCGCGCCGCGATAGAGGACGTGCGTGGAAAAATACGTGGTTTCGTAGGGAGCGGAGGGATAGTCGGCGCGATAGATGAGCTGGCGCGCGAGCCGCCTGCCCAGCGCGGAGGTATCCACGTCCACGGTGGTGATTTGGCCGGCGACGTTGGCGTACTCGGCGTTGTTGTCAAAGCCGGTGAGTATGGGCTGCCGCTCAACTCCCCGCTCGGTCAGATACTGCCGGACATAATGCGCGATGAAATCACTGGGGCAGACGAACGCGTCGGGCAGCTCGCCTATCGAATCGAGAAACGCGCTGATCTCTTCGTAATGACTGCTCAGCCCCAGCGGCCCGGTCATGCACAGGGCAGGATCGACCGGCAGTCCCTGCGCGGCGTGCGCGTCCAGAAAGCCGTTGTAGCGGTCGGTGTTGGTCTGGGCGTAGTTCACGTCGCCGACGAACCCCAAACGCCTGAAGCCGCGTTCGAGCAGCCGCCCGGTGATCTCACAGACCGAGCAGCGTCCCTCCAGCATCAGCAGGTCGCCGCCCAGCCGCTCCGGCGGCAGCGAGGGGATGGTGTCCAGAAACACCCGAGGCAGCGGACTTTCGGTCAGCAGGCTCAGCAGCTCCGGGTCGTACACGTTGAGCACCAGGAACCCGTCCACCGCGCCCGCGTCTAGCGACGAGGGCAGCTCGTAGCCCGGGCGCATGGCCGTGGGCATGTAGGTATACATCAGGTTCATATCGCGGGCGGAAAGCTCCTTGGCCGCGTGATGGATGATCTGCATCCAGAACATGGAGGATTCCGGCCGGGCGACCGCCACTGCGAAGGTGCGCTTGCCCAGGGGCCGGGCGCTCGCGCGCTCGGAGGCCGCGTAGCCCATCGACGCCGCCTTGACGAGCACCTGCTGGCGCAGAGAGTCCGAGATCCCCGGGCGGTTGGTCAGCGCCTTCCATACGCTGATGCGGGAGACGCCCAGCGCGTCGGCTATATCCTGCATGGTCACTTTCGACATGGCTAAGGCTCCTTTGGCATATTGATAGTTTTAAGATACCATGCCGGCTGCGGAATGTCAATAGTTAAATTAACTCTGTTACCTTACTCATCGGGTACTTTTCAGGCAATAGCCGCGCAATTAAAAAATTCTTGCTTTATTTAACTCAATTGCGCGCAAATCTATTGACAGCCGTGACGTTCTGTGCTATCATGTACGTAAACAATGTTAATCATGTTAACGTCTGGAGGGAACCCTATGAATCGCGGCGCACAGTCCTCCCCCGTCACGGCGAACGGCGTCAGGCGTAAAAAGAAAAAATGGACGCGGGAAGACCTTGAGCTGACGCTGCTGGGTCTGCCCACCTTCGTGTGGTACGTGCTGTTTTCCTATCTGCCCATGTTCGGCATACTGATCGCCTTCAAGCAGTACAAGGTCGTGCCGAAGAAGAGCTTCCTGTACAGCCTGCTGCACAGCGAGTTTGTGGGGTTCAAGAACTTCAGCTTCTTCATCAAAAACAAATCCTTTATGATGCTGCTGCGCAACACGCTGTGCTACAACATCGTGTTCATCATCCTGGGCATCGTGATTCCGGTGACGCTGGCGCTGCTGATCAACGAGCTGTACTCCAAAAAGGCCTCCAAGTGCTACCAGACCATGATGTTCTTCCCGCACTTTTTGTCCTGGGTGGTGGTCAGCTACTTCGTCTTCGCGTTCCTGAATTCCGACTACGGCCTGCTCAACAAGATCGTCGTGTTCTTCGGCGGCCAGCCGCATCGCTGGTACTCCGAGGCAAAATACTGGCCCTTCTTCTTCGTGTTCCTGAAGGTGTGGAAGGGCACGGGCTACTCGATGGTGGTCTACCTGGCCTCGATCACCGGCATCGACGGCTCGCTGTACGAGGCGGCCATGCTGGACGGCGCGACCAAGTGGCAGCAGGCCAAGTACATCACCCTCCCCATGCTCAAGACCATCATGGTCATGATGTTCATCCTGTCGGTGGGCAGCATCTTCGCCTCGGACTTCGGCCTGTTCTATCAGGTGACGCAGGGCGTGCCCAACTCGCTGAACAAGGTGGCATCCACCTTCGATACCTACGTCTACGCCGCGCTGCAGGGCAACGCGCCCATCGGCAAGACCGCGGCCGTGTCCACCTTCCAGTCGGTCGCCTGCTGCATCACCATCCTGCTGGCCAACTTCATCGTCTCCAAGATCGACTCGGACAGCGCTGTATTCTGAGGAGGCGTCGCAATCATGAAGAAAAAAGAAGCGCAGATCAACCGTATCCGGCCCGCCACCAACGCGCTGCTGAACCTGCTGTTCTTCCTGCTGGCGGCGATGGCCATTCTCCCGGTCATATTCGTGTTCATGATCTCGATCTCCTCGGAAGAGTCCATCCGCCTGGTGGGCTACTCCTTCTTCCCGGCTCAGTTTTCTGCCAAGGCCTACCTGTTCCTGTGGAACGAGCGCTCGACCATACTGGGCGCCCTGCTGATTTCCATCGCGGTGACGGTCATCGGCATGGGTCTGGGCCTGGCGCTGACCACCTCGATGGGCTACGCGCTCTCCCGGCCGGGCTTCAGGCTCAAATCGTTTTACACCTGGGTCATCTTCATCCCGATGCTGTTTTCGGGCGGCCTGGTGGCCAGCTATGTGGTCAACGCCAATATACTGAACCTGAGAAACACCATCTGGGTGCTGATCCTGCCGCTGGCGGTGTCCTCCTATAACATCGTCATCTGCAAGACCTTCTTCAAGAGCACCATTCCCGACGGCGTCATCGAGTCGGCCAAGATCGACGGCGCCACCCAGATGCGCACCTTCCTGAGCATCGTCATCCCGATCTCCAAGCCGCTCTTCGCCACCATCGCGCTGTTTCTGTGCTTCGGGTACTGGAACGACTGGTTCCTGTCCTCGCTCTACATCAGCAACGCGAAGCTCATCTCGCTCCAGGCGCTGCTCAACAACATCATGCGCTCCCTGGAGTACATGGCCAAAAACCCCACCGCCGGCGTCTCGCTGCAGCAGTATAAGGCGCAAATGCCCGGCGAATCGGTGCGCATGGCCATCGCCATCGTAATCGTAATCCCCATCGCATGCGCGTATCCGTTCTTCCAGAAATACTTCATTTCCGGACTGACGATCGGCGCGGTGAAGGGATAACGAAAATAAATCTAAAGGAGAGAATACCATGAAGAAGATCCTGTCCCTGGTTCTCGCGCTGTGCATGCTCGTGTGCATGGCAGGCTTCGCCGCCGCCGACGAAGTCCCCACCCTCAAGATGATCACCCTGGGCAACGGCATGCCCGACAACTACGAAGCCTGGATTGAGCACCTCAATCCCTACGTCGAGGAGAAGATCGGCGCCCGCCTGGACGTCGAGTGCATCGGCTGGGGCGACTGGGGCAACCGCCGCAGCGTCATCATCAACTCCAACGAACCCTACGACATCATCTTCGGCGACATCGGCAACCTGCGTCAGGACGTCGCGATCGGCGCTTACCTGCCCCTGACCGACGAGCTGCTCAAGGAAAACGCGCAGGGCCTGCTGGACCTGATTCCCGCCGGCTACTGGGACGCCTGCCGCGTGAACGGCGACATCTACTGCGTGCCCACCTATAAGGACTCCTCCATCACCCAGTACTTCGTCTGGGACGTGGAAGTGCTCAAGGAGCTGGGCATGGAAGAGGCCGCGCAGAACTGCCACACCCTGGCGGACGCGACCCCCATCCTCAAGGCCATCAAGGACGCCAAGGGCGAAGCTTCCTTCCCCGTGACCAAGGACGGCGTCTCTCAGATCCCCTTCATCTATGACGGCATGGGCGCCGGTCTGACCGGCCTGGGCGTGCGCTACGACGACGCCGAGGGCAAGGTTGTGGCCGTGTTCGAGCAGCCTGAAATCATGGATCAGCTGAAGATCGTGCGCGAGTGGTACAACGACGGCATCATCAACGCCGACGCCGCCAACACCGCCGAAGGCCCCACCTACAAGGCCTGCTTCCTGGC
>CAKUFB010000133.1 GCA_934647145.1 uncultured Clostridia bacterium | reverse complement strand
CTGCCCGGCCAACCCACGAAGAAATTGGAAATTCGAATCTATGATTTCCAATTTCGTGTTCTATCCGGCGGCAGCAGGTGGCTGTCGGCCCTGCCGACCGGCAGCAGATGGCTGTCGGCCCTGCCGACCGGCAGCAAGTGGAACCGGGCCCTGCCCGGCCGACCCACGAAGAATTCGGCGGCTTTAATCTATGGCCGCCAAATTCGCGTTCTATTCGGCGGCAGCAGGTGGAACCGGGCACTGCCCGGCTGCCCGGCGGGCGTTCTTGTCGATGGCCTCCCACAGGCCGTTGAGGTAGGCGGCGCCCAGCGCGCGGTCGTACAGGCCGTAGCCCGGCATGGCCTTTTCGTCCCAGATCATGCGGCCGTGGTCGGGACGCATCGGGCCGTTGAAGCCGATGTCGTAGAGCGCCTTCATGATTTCGTACATGTCGAAGGTGCCGTCGCTGGACAGGTGCGCGGCCTCCTCGAACTGGGTGTCGCTGAAGAACTGCAGGTTGCGCACGTGCGCGAAGTGGATGCGGCCCTTGAGCGAGCGGATGATCTCGGGCAGGTTGTTCTTGCGGCTGGTGCCCAGCGAGCCGGTGCACAGGGTCACGCCGTTATGCGGGTTGTCCACCATCTTCAGCATGCGGTGCAGGTTCTCGCCGCTGGTGATGATGCGCGGCAGGCCGAACACGCTCCAGGCCGGGTCGTCCGGATGAATGGCCATGTTAATGCCGTACCTGTCGCACACCGGCATGATGGCCTCGAGGAAGTACTTGAGGTTGGCGAACAGCGCTTCGTTGTCCACGCCCTTGTAGATCTCAAACAGCGCCTTGACCTTCTCCATGCGCTCGGGCTCCCAGCCGGGCAGGATGTAGCCGTTGGTGTCCGAGCTGATCGAGGAGAACATGTCCTCGGGATTGAGCGCGTCCACCTTCGCTTGGTCGTAGGCCAGCACGGTGGAGCCGTCCCAGCGGGGCTTGGCCAGGTCGGTGCGCGTCCAGTCGAAGACCGGCATGAAGTTGTAGCACACCATGTGGATGTCCTCTTCGCCCAGCGCGGTCAGGGACTTGATGTAGTTCTCGATGTACATGTCGCGGGTGGGCAGGCCCGCCTTGATGTCGTCGTGTACGTTGACGCTCTCGATGCCGCTGATGTGCAGGCCGCCCGCCGTCACCTCGTCCTTGAGCGCCCTGACCGCCTCGCGCGTCCAGGCCTCGCCGGGCTGGGTGGCGTACAGGGTGGTGATCACGCCCGTCACCCCGGGAATCTGGCGAATCTGCTTCAGCGTCACGCTGTCGTAGCCGGTGCCGTACCAGCGCAGTGTCATTTCCATGGGTTGATTCCTCCTTTTATATGTGCTTTTTCAGAAGTACAGGTATCCGTAGGCGGGATACTGGGCGTTTCCCCACCAGCGGAAGCGCTCGCCCAGCAGCTGCCGGAGCAGGAAGTCCTGCCCGCCGTCCGGGAACTTCACGATCTTGAGCGCCTCGGCGTATTTCGCGCCGCAGACGTGGCCTCGAAACGCCGCCGAGACCTCCTTTTCGCGGCACAGGCCGTCGCCCTGGGCGTGCGCCTGATGGTAGGCGCGCAGGCTCTCGCGCACCGCGGGCATGGCCTCGGTCACGTCGATCGCCAGGTCGGGCCGGAAAAAGACCATCGACTGGTTCGGGCCGGCCTCGAAGGCGTACACCTCGCGCACCCGCGTGCCGTGCGGCGCGGCGACCGTCAGCGCGCGCAGGGAGGCCTTCGCCGCCTCGCGGTGCTCGGCGTGGTTGTCCTGCGGCCAGTGGATGAAGGCGATGTCCGGCCTGAAGTCGTGGATCTCTTTCTCGATCGCGCAGACCGTCTCGGGCGTTTCCATCCAGGTGGAGGCGTCCCGGTCGCCGATCAGGCGCTTTTCCACGCCCAGCAGCTCGCCCGCGCGCATCTCCTGCCGTCTTGTTTCCTCTTTTTCCGCCTCGCTCAGCGGCGCGTGCCACTTCGCGGCTACGATCAGCGTGCGCACCTGCACGCCGGCGTCCCTGAGCAGACAGGCGATTCCGCCCAGGCCAAATTCGCACTCGTCGTTGTGCGCCCCGATCATCAGTGCCTTGTACATGGCTGTGTCCTTTCTTGGGAGGATGAAGTCATCTGCGTCCCACGTCGCATTCGGGGATGTGCGTTGCTTTAAGGCAATGCGAATGCGGATCAAAGTGTTTTCCGGGAGAGCTCGAGAGGCGCCTTTTTTAAAAAGGCGGCCTCTCGAACGTTCCTCCCCCCTCAGCCCTCGAAGACGCTGCGGATGTAGGCGAGGTTGTGAACCAGCTTGTCCTCGTCGGACTGGACGCAGGTGAAGTCCTCGAAGGAGAGGTAGCGGTCGTAGCCGATCAGGCGAAGCGCGTCGCGCTGCTTCTCGAAGTTGACCGCGCCCTGGCCGATGACCGTCCACTCGGGGACGTAGGCGATTTTGCCGTCCTTTTCGGTTCGGGTCAGGCAGCCGTCCTTGATGTGGACGTGGTGGATGTACCTGTCCAGCAGCTGCATGCCCAGGGAGTACTGCTCGTAGCCCTCGCGGGTCATGTTGCCTGCGTCGTAGACGAAGCCCACATGGTCGGAATCCAGCCCCTCGACCAGGCGGTAGGCCGCGCTGGCGCTGGGGATGATGGTGTCCATGTGGATTTCCAGGTTGGCCTCCACGCCGTACTGCTTCGCCATCTCGCAGACGGTGCGCATTTCCCTGCGCGCCTTGTTAAACAGCTCGACGTAGTTGTCGCCGTCGCGGTAGCCGTAGGGGAACAGGCGAATCATGCGCGCGCCGGTATCCCTGGCCGCCTTCATGACGCGCTCGATCTTCTCGAACTCGCCGGGGGTCAGGTAGCTGGCCAGAGAGAGCATCTCCAGCCCGCTCTTTTTGCAGATTTCGGCCGCGCGGGGCGCTTCAGTCTCGATCTCGTCCACCTCGAGCGTGGCCTTGTTGTAGCTCCAGTACCACACGTCGCGCGGCGGGATCGGGTCGGGCGTGGCCTTGAGCGCCTTCTGCACGCGCCACTCAACGCCGTCGTAGCCGGCCGCGGCCAGCCTGCCCGCCAGCTCCTCCGGCGCCCAGGAGGGCGTCATGACCGTAAAGACAGAGTATTTCATAGGACATACCTCCCATCCAAGTCTCATTTTCCACTCTTAGTATACCATGAAACGGATGTTTTTTGTTTGCAAATCGGGCGAATGACATTGCAAATCTCACCATCCTTGGCTATAATAGAAGCAAAGCGCAGGAAGGTGGAGGTGAGCGCGTGAACGCGTCCTGGGACGACGGAAGGATCTACATCCATCACACGGTCAGCCGCACGCCGACCGGGGAATACGACCTGCACTGCCACCACTCCTACGAGGTGTACTGCTTCCTGGAGGGCGACGCGGAGTACCTGGTCGAGGGACGGGTGTACCGCCCCGCGCCGGGCAGCGTGCTGCTGCTGCCGCCCAACGTGTTCCACGGGGTCAAGGTGCTGTCCGACCGGCGCTACGACCGCATGGCGCTGCACTTTCTGGGCGAGCTGATCCGGCCGGAGTGCGAGAGCCTGCTGTCCTGCTTCCGCGGCGAGGGCGCGTACTATGCCCAGGCGCAGTCCTACCGGCTGGACGAGTACTTCTATTCGCTGCTGGAGTGCGCGGAAATGCCGGAAGATCTGCGCGCCGTGGCGCAGAACGCCCGGCTGGAGGCGCTGCTGAGCCAGGTGGCGCTGCTCTGCGCGCGGGTCGAGCCCATGCGTCCGCCCCAGACCGACCCGGACGGCCTGGCGGCGCGCCTGATCGAGTACGTCAACGCGCACTATACGGGCGAAATGTCGCTGGACGAGCTGTCCGGCCGCTTCTTCCTGAGCAAGAACCAGCTCAACCGCGTCTTCCGCCGCGCAACCGGGGCGACCGTCATGGCCTACGCCGCCCGCAAGCGCATCGCGCTGGCGCGCCGGCTGATCAGCGAGGGGGAGAGCGCCCAGCGAGCCGCGCTCCGGGCGGGGTACGGCGACTATTCAAACTTCTACCGGCAGTACAAAAAGCTGTTGGGCGTTGCGCCGCATCTGCCGGGCAACGTGGCGAAATAAGCAATGCATCGAGGAGGAGACAGATGAACACACGCATCGAACGGGATTCCATGGGCGAAATCCAGGTGCCGGCCGACCGCTACTGGGGCGCGCAGACGCAGCGCAGCCGCGAGAACTTCCGCATCGGCACGGAGCGCATGCCGGAGGAGATCGGCCACGCGTTCGGTATTCTCAAAAAGGCGGCGGCGCGGGCGAACCACATCCTGCGGCCCGAAAAGATGACGGAAGAAAAGCTGGGCGCGATCGAGGTGGCCTGCGACGAAGTGATTTCGGGCGCGCTGGCCGGGCACTTTCCGCTGGTGGTCTGGCAGACCGGAAGCGGCACCCAGTCCAACATGAACGCCAACGAGGTCATTGCCAACCGCGGCAACGAGCTGCTGGGCAGAAGAGCGCTGCACCCAAACGACGACGTGAACATGTCGCAGTCCTCGAACGACACCTTCCCCACCGCCATGCACATCGCCGCGGCGCTGTCGATCAGGGAACGCCTGCTGCCCGAGATCGACCGGCTGATCGCGACCCTTCTGCGCCTGGAAGCGGAGAACGAGGGCGTGGTCAAGACCGG
Source organism: uncultured Clostridia bacterium (assembly GCA_934647145.1). GTDB lineage: Bacteria > Bacillota > Clostridia > Christensenellales > Aristaeellaceae > CAKUFI01. The sequence goes on along the minus strand of CAKUFB010000133.1, from coordinate 2,556 downwards.
GCGCACGCACCTGCAGGACGCGACGCCCATCCGCTTTTCGCAGGAAATCAGCGGCTGGCGCGGCATGCTGGAGGTGGCGAAGGGGCAGATCGAGGCCAGTCTTCAGGGCCTTTACCGCCTGGCGCTGGGCGGCACCGCGGTGGGCACCGGCCTGAACGCGCCCAAGGGCTTCGACGAGGAGGTCGCGCGCCAGGTGACCGGCCTGACCGGCTGTCCCTTCATCACCAACCCCAACAAATTCCACGCGCTCACCGCCAAGGACGAGCTGGTCTTTGCGCACGGCGCGCTCAAGGCGCTGGCGGCCGACCTGATGAAGATTGCCAACGACGTGCGCTGGCTGGCGTCCGGCCCGCGCGACGGCCTGGGCGAAATCCGCATCCCGGAGAACGAGCCCGGCTCCTCGATCATGCCCGGCAAGGTCAATCCTACCCAGTGCGAGGCGCTGACCATGGTGGCCGTGCAGGTCATGGGCAACGACGTCTGCGTCGGCATCGCCGCCTCGCAGGGCAATTTCCAGCTCAACGTGTTCATGCCGGTGCTGATCTACAACTTCCTGCAGTCGGTTCGGCTGCTGGCCGACTCGATCGCCTCCTTCAACGACCACTGCGCAAGCGGTATCGTCGCCGACCGCGAGAAGATGCGCCACAACCTGCACTCCTCGCTGATGCTGGTCACGGCGCTCAACCCCTACATCGGCTATGACAACGCCGCCAAAACCGCCAAGCTGGCCTATCAGGAAGGCATTTCCCTGCGCGAGGCCTGCGTGCGGCTGGGCTTCCTCACGCCCGAGCGCTTCGACGAGGTCTTCCATCCCGAACAAATGGCCTAGCCCGCCGGGCAGTGCCCGGTTCCACTTGCTGCCGGTCGGCAGTGCCGACTGCCACCTGCTGCCGCCGGTTCTGACGACGAAATCAACCGCCATAGATTGGAGCGGTTGATTTCTGCGAATCCGCAAGACTTGCTTGCGGATTGACTGGCGGGCGCCGCCCGCCGCGCTGGGGGAGGGTCTTGAATAGCGCGTAGCCTGACGATAGGATGCGCGACAGCAAGCGGGTGTCGGCCCTGCCGACCGCTCCCCCAGACCCCCACCGAAGTTTGTGCGCTGACGGCCGGATCGCCATGAGAAAAGCGTCATGCGGTGAGACGATCCCCGGGCGGCCGCAGCCGCCCGTCTATGCGATTCCCTTCAGGGAATCGCTTCCTTGCGAGCCGACAGGCTCGTGGGTGGGGTCTGGGGAGGCGCGCGCCGTTCAGGCCGCCCTCCCCAGCGTCCCGCCCTGCGGCGGCGCAGCCGCCGCAGGGCGGGTGGAGGAGGTTCCGCTTTGCTCCGGGCGCTGCCCGGCTCCACCCGCCCCACCAATTCTGGCGACGACCTTGGCCGTCGTCAATTGAAGCGGCCAGGGTCTGCGTCGGGTCAGAAAAGGTCTTGAGAAGCCATGCGCTCCCATGGACGAAAATCCATGGGAGCGCATGTTACGCTTATCGGACTGCTCAGGCGACGGCTTCTTTGCTCAGGGAGCGGACGAATTCGCCGATGCGGGCGATGCCCTTCTCGATCTGCTCGCGGCTGACGGCGTAGCTCAGGCGGACGTGTACGTCGCTGCCGAAGGCCTTGGTTGGAACCACGGCGACGTGCGCCTGATCCAGCAGCAGCTGGGCGAAGGTTTCGCTGCCGTCGATGAGTACGTCGCCGCAGCGGCTGCCGATGAGCTGAGAGATGTTCATCATGACGTAGAACGCGCCCTGCGGCTTTTTCGCGCTCACGCCGTCGATCTCGTTGATCAGGCGGGTGATCAGCTCGCGGCGCTGGCCGAACTCGGCCACCATGCTGGCGATTTCCGCGTGGCCGTTGCGCAGAGCCTCGGCGGCGGCGGCCTGGGCGATGGAGTTCGCGCCGCTGGTGGCGTGACCCTGGAAGGCGCTCATGGCCTTGACCAGAGCCTTCGGGCCGGCGGCATAGCCGATGCGCCAGCCGGTCATGGCGTAGGTCTTGGACACGCCGTTGACCACCAGCGTCTGCTCCTTGATTGCGTCGGAGAGGGAAGCGATAGACACGTGCTCCTCGCCGTCGTAGATCAGCTTTTCATAGATTTCGTCAGAGATCACGTAGAAGCCGCGCTCCACGGCCAGCTCGGCGATGCCGCGCAGCACTTCCCTGGGATAAACGCAGCCGTTGGGGTTGTTGGGCGTGTTCAGGATGAGCGCCTTGGTGCGCATGGTGACGTGAGGTGCGAGCATTTCGGCGGTTACGACGAAGGAATCCTCCTCCCTGCCTGTCACCATCACCGGCACGCCGCCGGCCATGCGAACCATTTCGGGGTAGCTGACCCAGCAGGGCGCGGGAAGGAGCACCTCGTCGCCCGGGTTGATCATCGCGCACAGCGCCATGAACAGCGACTGCTTCGCGCCGTTGGAGACGATGATCTGCTCAGGCGTGTAGTCGAGGCCGTTGTCGTCCTTCAGCTTGCGCACGACCTGCTCGCGCAGCTCCAGCGTGCCCGCGACCGGGGTGTAGTGGGTCTTGCCCTCGTCCATGGCGCGCTGAGCGGCCTTGCG
>CAKUFB010000132.1 GCA_934647145.1 uncultured Clostridia bacterium | reverse complement strand
GCCCCCGCGAATTGCTCCGCCAGGCGCGCCACGCCCTCCAGGTGCTCCTTCAGCGGCTGAAAGCTCCCGTCCTCGCGCCGATGAGTCACAAACTGTTCCCTTTGTTCCATCTTATCCTCCCCTGACACGCGTTGTATGTTATGATTGTAATCCCGTATTTATTGTCTGTCAAGGAAGTTTCGCTTTTTTTACTGTATAAAACGCAAATACGCAACAATGAGCGTTTACATCGTGCTCGTAAGTACCCATAATACGCGCCGTAAAGTAGGCAGAATGCGGCATCTCACAAATAATACATACTTTCGAAATGTTTTTGTCATATATTAAGTCTGGACAAGTCTCTTTTCCGTGTTATAATACTGTATAACAGTAAATTTGAAGGGAGAGCCATTGCCCTATGGGAAGAAAAACGTCCGCCGCGATGCTCCCGGAACGCAGAAAGACCTGGCGATACGACCTGAAGAGGAACAAAATCATCTACCTGATGTTCCTCGTGATCTTCATATATTATTTTATATTCCACTACGTGCCCATGTTCGGCATCGTCATCGGCTTCCAGAAGTACCGCCCGGCGAAGGGCATACTGGGCTCCAAGTGGGTGGGGCTGGAGAACTTTGTGAAGTTCTTCAAGGGGCCGTACGCCTTCCGCCTGATTCGCAACACGCTGGTGCTGAACCTGCTGCTGCTGGCGTTCAGCTTCACCGCGCCGATCGTCTTTGCGCTGATGCTCAATGAGATGCGCCCGGGCAAGTACAAGTCGCTGATGCAGACCATCTCCTACATGCCGCACTTCGTCTCGTCGGTCGTCGTGTGCGGCCTGCTGATGATGTTTACCGAGTCCACCGGCATCATCACCGCGCTGTTCAGCGCGCTGGGGCTGTCGGAGAAGACCTTCCTGCTGGGTCACGCGCGATACTTCCGGGCGCTGTACGTGCTGCAGGATATCTGGCAGGAGCTCGGCTGGGGCTCGATCATCTACCTGGCCACCGTGTCGAGCGTCGACATGAGCCTGTACGAGGCCGCCGACATCGACGGCGCGGGCCGCCTGCGCAAGATCTGGTCGATCACGATTCCGGCGCTGGTTCCGGTCATCGTCGTGCAGCTGATCATGCGCATCGGCTCCCTGATGAGCCTCGGCTCCGGCAAGGTCATTCTTCTGTACCGCCCGTCCACGTATGAAACGGCGGACATCATCTCTTCGTATGTTTATCGCGCGGGTCTGCTCAATCAGGACTATTCGCTGGGCACGGCGGTCGACCTGTGCAACTCGATCGTCAATATCGCGCTGCTGTTCTTCGCCAATACCGTCAGCCGCAGGCTCACCGAGCAGAGCCTGTGGTAAGAAAGGAGAACGAGTATGAACTATCAGAGAGCCAAAATCGGCGCGGGCGGTCTCGGCGGGATTCGAAAGACGAAGAGCGATATCGTGTTCGACGTCATCATCTACGCGCTGGTTACGCTGATCTGCCTGATCTGCCTGTATCCGATGCTGTTCGTGCTCTTCGCCTCGTTCTCGAACGGCAACCGGCTGCACTTCCACACGGGCCCCCTGTTCGCGCCTCTCGCTCCGATGACGCTGGACGGCTATAAAATCGTGCTGACGAACGCGGACATCCTGTCCGGCTACATGAACACGCTGATCTACCTGCTGGGCGGCACGGTCTTTTCGATGGTGCTGACCATCATGGGCGCGTACGTGCTGTCCCGGCGCGGCTACAAGCTCAAGAAATTCTTTACGATCTATCTGGCGCTGACGATGTACCTCTCGGGCGGCATGATACCCAGCTTCCTGGTGGTGCGCGCGCTGCACATGCTGGACACGCGCTGGGCGATCATCATCGTGGGCTCGATCTCCACGTGGAACATGATCGTTCTGCGCACGGCGTTCGCGTCGATTCCCAAGGGTCTGGAGGAGGCGGCGACGATCGACGGCGCGAACGATCTGCAGATCCTGGTACGCGTGGTGCTGCCCTGCTCGAAGGCGACGGTGGCGGTCATCCTGCTGTTCTACGCGGTGGGCATCTGGAATTCCTGGTTCAATTCGATGATCTACCTGCAGAACCGCAAGCTGTACCCGCTGCAGCTGTTCCTGCGCGAAATCCTGGTGCAGAGCACCGACCTGGAGGGAAGCGCGGATATCCAGTCCGGCATCGGCATCAACTATATCAAGGAGCTTTTGCAGTACTGCACGATCATCATTGCGACGGTGCCGATTCTGATTGTGTACCCGTTCGTGCAGAAGTATTTCGTCAAGGGCGTCATGCTGGGCTCCCTGAAGGGAGAATAACGCGCTGTCCGGCCTGATGAGCGCGCTCTGCAAGGCCGCTTTCCCCGGAAGCAAGCACCCTTTTCCAGGGGAGGCGGCGGCGAGGGAGACGCATCAGATATAAGAAAGGAGACCTGACACATGAAGAAATTCCTGTCCCTTCTCATCCTCCTGGCAATGGTACTTTCCTGCTGCGGCGCGATGGCGGAGATCACCTATCCCGTCGAGCAATCCGCCAAGATCACCTGGTGGCATCCGCTGCGCGCGCCCTCCTATCAGTCCTCCCACAACGACAACATCTGCTGGCAGCAGATCGCCAAGGACGTGGGCGTTGAGATCGAGTGGATTCACCCGGCGGCCGGCACCGAGACCGAGCAGCTCAACCTGCTGCTGATGAGCGACAAGCTGCCCGACATCATCCAGATCGACGGCTATCTCGAGTCCGCGGGCGGCGCTGCCGCGCTGGTGGACGACGGCGTCGCCGTTGACCTGACCGATTACCTCGAGCAGTATGCCCCGGATTACCTCGCGGGCATCACCGCCTCCGATCTGGCCTATCAGATGGCGACGACCGCGGACGGCCGCGTCGTTCAGTTCACCCAGCTCAAGCAGACCTCCCCGCAGTACAGCCGCGTGAATGTCCGCGACGACATCATGAAGGAAATCGGCTGGACTGACGAAAAGGGCGTGTCCGGTCTGCGCCTGCCCGAGACCATCGACGAGTACACCGAGATGTTCGCCGCGATGAAGGAAGCCGGCTACTACGGCTATCGCACCTCCAGCAGCGGCCGCGACCGTCAGATCATGACCGCCTACGGCATCTACAGCGGCTGGTATGTCAAGCCGGACGGCACGATCGGCTACGGCATGTGGGACGATCAGTATCGCGAGTACCTCAAGCAGGTTCGCGAGTGGATCGTCGCGGGCTACGTCCATCCCGACTGGGCCTCCGACGTGAGCACCGCCGCGCTGTTCACCAACAAGCAGATCGGCATGTACATCACCCCCTCCGACATCGCGTACGGCGCTGCGGTTGCCGGCGGCTATGACATCACCTGCGTGAACTATCCGCGCCTGCACGCCGGCGACAAGTATCCCTTCGAGAACACCACCTGGTACGTCGTTCCCGCCGACGGCATCCGCACGGTCGTCACCGAGGCCGCGAACACCAACGGCGTGTTCGAGCAGGTCATGGCGCTGCTGAACTACGGCTACACCGAGAAGGGCGCCCTGATCTACAACTGGGGCGTCGAGGGCGAGTCCTACACCGTGGACGCGGACGGCAACAAGCACTTCACCGACCTGATCCTGAAGAACCCCACCATCCCCATGGCCGACGGTCAGTACATCTACAAGCTGCACTTCGGCCCGAAGCTGGCCGAGGCGGACGTTGAGTGCAACCCCGGCACCATCGGCGATCCCAAGGCGCTGTACTGGAGAGAGCTGTACTCCGACGACACGACCGTTTCCTCCGACTGCATCCTGTTCGCGTCCCTGACCGCCGAGCAGTCCCTTGCGCGCGCCGAGTACATGGTCAACATCGAGACCTACATGAACGAGTCGACGCTGCTGTTCCTGCAGGGTACCAAGGACATCAACGACGACGCGGCCTGGCAGGAGTACATGGACACCATGAAGACCATGGGCATCGAGGAAGCCATCGCCATCACGCAGGAGGCGCAGGACGCCTTCGTGGCGAAGGAAATCCCGACCAACTGGGCCCACAAGTAATCTGACGCTGGATTCACCGGCCCGGGCTGACCGGAAACAACCGATTGTCAGGTAAGCGAGGCTTCAATCGGGAGGCATTCACCCAAGCGCGCTTTTCGTCCGTTCAGGGATGAAAGCCGCAGGCTTTGCGGCGCCGAATCAGGGCTTTCAGACGCGCTGTGAATGCTCCCCCCGAATGAATCAGCGTTTACTTGGGGTGCATGATCGGCCTCAGGGCGCTTCATCAAAAATGGAGCGCCCTTTGTTCACACGAGGCCGCCCCCGATTGATACACTCTGATTTGAAAGGAATGATTGAATGTTTTCCAGAATTCCAAAGCCCGAGTTCCCCCGCCCGGAGAAGCGCCGCGAGAGCTGGCAAAACCTGAACGGCCGCTGGGACTTCCGCCTGTTCCCGGCGGGTTCCGAGGAGCAGGAGGCGGCGTTTGCCGTCAGCCGCACCGAATATGACCGCAAAATCGTGGTTCCGTTTTCCTGGGTGAGTCCGCTTTCGGAGATCCAGGAGGACGTCGCCGGCGTGGGCTGGTATCGCCGCACAACCACGCATCAAAGGAAGGATCGCCTGTTTCTGTGCTTCGGCGCGGCCGATTACCGGACGGACGTATACGTCAACGGCCTGCCGGCGGGCACGCATCAGGGCGGGTATACCTGCTTTGAGTTTGAGGTGACCGACCTCTGGCGCGACGGCGAAAACACGATCGAGGTGCGCTGCGAGGACTACCGCCGCGAAACGCAGCTCTATGGCAAGCAGGGCTACGGCGACATTCAGGGCGTCTGGCAGACCGTATGGCTCGAGGATCGCCCGCGCGCGTACATCCGTGACTGGCGGGTTGAGACGAAGATCACCGGAAAGGTGACCTTCCACGTGCGGGCCGACGCGCCGGACGGCGAGAAAATCGAGGCGCGCTTCGACGGACGCGCCTGGGAGGGCCGGGTCTCGGACGGCCGGGCGGAGATCGCGCTGGACATACCGAATCCGCAGCTCTGGTCGCCGGATTCGCCGTTCCTGTACGAGGGCAGCCTGAAGCTGGGCGAGGACGAGACCTTTACCTATTTCGGCATTCGCGAGATCGCCACGGGCCGGGTCGACGGGCGGGGCTTCCGCTGGATTCTGCTGAACGGCAAGCCGATCTACCTCAACGGCACGCTGGATCAGGCCTTTAACCCGAAGGGACACTTCACCTATCCGTCCGATCAGGACATGCGCGACGAGGCGTGGCGGCTGAAGCGGCTGGGGCTGAACATGGTGCGCATTCACATCAAGCCCGAGGAGCCGCGCAAGCTGTACTGGATGGACAAGCTGGGCGTGCTGGTCATGGAGGACGTTCCGTGCTTCTGGGGCAAGCCGGTCGAGGAGGCGCGCGCGGCCTACGAGGCGGAGCTGCCGGACATCATCGCGCGCGACGTCAACCATCCGTCCACCTTCGCCTGGGTCGTGTTCAACGAGAGCTGGGGCCTGCTGCACGGCGGGCCGGGGGAAAAGGTATACCTCCCCGAGACGCAGGAATGGGTGCGCCGGATGTACCTTCAGGTGAAGTCGCTGGATCCCACGCGCATCGTCGAGGATAACTCGCCCTGCCGCTACGACCATGTGCAGACCGATCTGAATACCTGGCATTTCTATTATAACGGCTATGAGATCGTGCGCGACCACGTTCGCAGGGTCGTGGAGGAAACGTATCCCGGCTCCGAATTCAACTTCATCGGCGGCAACAAGCAGACCGACGCGCCGCTGATGAACAGCGAATGCGGCATGGTCTGGGGCGTGGAGGGCTCCGCGGGCGACAGCGACCTTGCCTGGCAGTATCACTACATGCTCAACGAGTATCGCCAGTATGAAAAGCTGTGCGGCTTCGTGTTCACCGAGTTCCACGACGTGGTGAACGAGTTCAACGGCTATTACCGCATCGACGACACCGACAAGGACTTCGGCTATCAGGACTTCTGCCGCGGCATGACGCTGCGCGACCTGCACGCGCCGGATTTCATCGCCACGGTCTGCCCCCCGATGCAGACGATCAACGCCGGCGAATGCGCGGAAATTCCGCTGATCATCTCCAGCTTTACCGACGCGCATCACGGCGAAGCCTGCGCGCTGGACTGGGAGCTGTGGCATGACGGCCTGAACGGCCGCGTGCTGGACAGCCGCGGCCGGATTGCGCTGCCCGACTTTGGGTGGGGCGCGACGCCGCTGGCCCAGCCGCTGCGCGTCGTCATGCCGGAGGAAAACGCCGCGGCGGTGCTCAGCCTGTACATGAAGACCGCGGACGGCACGGTCATTTCGCGCAACTTCACGACGTTTGACGTGCGCGCGGCGCTCCCGGAAAACCTGCTGGAGATTCCGGTCTGCGGCGGCCGCACGGAGGGCTTCGCGCCCGTTTGGACGGCCATGGGCGAGGAAAAGCTCTGCATGGGCGGCTCCGGCGCGGTGACGTACGAGGTGCGCCTGCCCGAACGCGCCGGCCTTTCGGATGTGAACCTGTACTTCGAGGCCGGGTCGAAGCGGGTTCTGAAGAAGGATCTGAAGGAAATCGGCGCGGATCAGGTGGACATGGGCTTTATGCGCGGCTACCGCGTGGATCGCGGCGCGTTCGCGAACTCGTACTGGATGACGGACGAATCGCGTCTGCCGGGCGACGTGGAGATTCTCGTCAACGGCAAGCCGGTCGAGACGGTTCACCTGGAAAACGACTGGGCGGACGCGCGGGGCATGCTGTCGTGGCACCGTCAGCCGAACCCAAGGAAGCTCGACGAGGCCGGCTCCTACGGCGAGCAAAAGCGCGTCGCGCTGCCGAGCCATCTGCTTCCGGAGATCGAGAAGCGCGGCGGCTTCACGCTCACCTTCCGCGTGCGCGGTGAAAACGGCCTGGCGCTCTATGGCCGCGGCTGCGGGCGCTACCCCCACGGCCTGCTGGTCGAGCTGCTCTAATCGAGCCGGGCGGGAAAGCATGCTTTCCCGCCCGATGCCGCCGGCTCAAATCTTCGATTTGAGCCGGCGGCAGTTTCGCCTTTTGGCGAAACCTGAAAACCCAAAGGCCACTGAAAAAAGTCAGTTTTGAAAAGGGCTGGCTTTTTCGGCTGTAAAATGGTAAAATAGGGGGTGAAGAAAGGCGGGAAGAAGATGCTGAAAACAGTGGTACAGACAGAGATGAGCCTGTCGCCATACGAAGGGTTGTATGAGGCGATCATCCCATCGAATCATATGCTGCG
>CAKUFB010000131.1 GCA_934647145.1 uncultured Clostridia bacterium | reverse complement strand
TACAGCCGCTCGAAGCGGTCGGCGAGCTCGCGGGCGGCGCGCTGCATGCTGCGAACGCCCTGCATGAGCTGATCGTCGGGCAGGCCGGGCAGGTAGGTATCGGCCTCCAGGGTGAAATAGCCCTGATAGCCCACGTCGCGCAGCGCGCGGAGGATCGGGTCGTAGTCGATCTGCAGGGTCAGGGGGAGCTGGTGGTTGTCGTGGTGGCGGTCGGTGTCGTGGATGTGCAGCGCCTGCACGTGGCGGCCCAGGGTGCGGATCATTTGCTCGGCGGAGGTGTTCAGGCCGCGCATCTCGGCGTGACCGACGTCCACGCAGGCGACCAGGAAGGGGTCGTTGACCGCCTCGATGTGCGCCAGAAAGTCGGTGTGGGAGGAGCAGGCGGCCGGGGCTGCGTGATCCTCGGCGCTGTTCCAGTTCCACATGTTCTCGGTGGCGATCTTGACGCCCAGCTGCTTGGCCAGAGGCAGCAGCTCGCGGAACATCTCCGCGTTCTCCTCGGCGGACTTGTCGTTGTCCGGGTGCACGACGCAGATCTCCGCGCCCGCCTCGGCCGCGCACTCCAGCGCCCGGGGCAGCAGATTGCGGATGTCCGGGCAGCACACCGGGAAGGGCGCGTGGGACTGGTTGCAGGTCAGGCCGTTGTCCAGACCCACCTGCCGGAGGTGACGGGCGTACTTCAGCGCGTCCGGCCCCAGGAAGGGCGAGTTGCTGGGCAGCATGCGCCTGTTCGCCCAGTCGTACTCGCCCATCTCGAACAGGGAAAGGTCGAAGGCGTCAAAGCCGGCCTGGCCCAGCATTTCAAGGGCCTTTTCGTGTGAGACTCGCGCGCACAGCGAGCTGATTTCGGTGGAGGTTTTCATGTGAGACTGCGCTCCTTTCGGTTTTGTGAAGGATATAGGTATTATATAACGGATTTTGCCGCGCGGCAAGCGCCAAATCGCCAGCAAACGCGACAATTGCCGGAATTATTCGCATTTTTGTCTGAAATGTGTAGAAATGGCGAAAGTGTTGGTTGCGCGGCGGCGGGCTATCTGGTATACTGACGATAGGAAACAGAAACGCGCTGAGGCGCGAGAGGGGACTGTACACCCATGACAAGCATGAACCCGGCTCAGCCGGCCGCGCGCGGACGCCGCACCCTTCACCGGGACGTGAGGGACAACATTGACTACTATCTGATGATGCTTCCGACGCTGGCGCTGATCTTCATCTTCAGCTACCTGCCGCTGTTCGGCATCATCATCAGCTTCCAGAACTACACGGCGGGGCGCCCCTTCCTGGGCAGCGGCGTCGAGTGGGTCGGCCTGAAGTGGTACAGGCAGTTCGTCGAGTCCTACTACTTTTCACGCATCCTGCGCAACACGCTGGTGCTGAACCTGCTGGGCCTGGCGATGGGCTTCTGGGTGCCGATCGCGTTCGCGCTGACCGTGAACGAGATTCGCAGCAGCAAGTTCAGGAAGTTCACGCAGACCGTCAGCTACATGCCCAATTTCATCTCCACGGTCGTGGTGGCCGGCATGGTGCTTTCCTTTATTGCGAACGACGGCATCATCACGCTCACCCTGCGCGCGCTGGGGATACCGGCCAAATCGCTCAACGCCGATCCGGCCGTGTTTCCCTGGGTGTATACGCTCACGAGCGTGTGGAAGAGCTTCGGCTGGAACAGTATTCTCTACCTTTCCACCATCACCTCGATCGACCCGGCGCTCTACGAATCCGCGGACGTGGACGGAGCGACCCGCATGAAGAAGATCTGGTACATCACGCTGCCCAGCATGCTGCCCCTGATCATGATTCAGCTGATTATGGCGATCGGCGGCATGCTGGGAAGCAACACCGATCTGATTCTTCTGCTGTATAACCCGGCGGTCTACTCCTCTGCGGACGTCATCGGAACCTATGTCTACCGGGAGACGCTGAAGACCGGCAAGTACAGCTACGGCACGGCGGCCAACCTGTTCATGAGCGTGCTGAGCTTCGTCCTGGTATACGCGGCTAACTACGTATCCCGGAAGACCACGGACTTCTCGCTGTGGTGACGACTGAAAAGCGGAAAGGAAGAAAAATAATGAGTGAGCGGGCTCTTGCGCGTCCAGGGCGCGGCAGGCTGAAGCAGTGGACGACCTTCGACACGGTGGTCACGGTGATCGCCATCTTCACCTGTTTCATTACGATTTATCCCATGTGGTACGTGATCGTCATGTCCGTGAGCGACCCGGCGGCCGCGGCGGCGGGCAAGGTGACCTTCTGGCCGGTGGGCTTCAGCCTGGGGAGCTATAAGCTGGTGCTGAACAACCCCAAGTTCTGGATTTCCATTCGAAATTCGGTGCTGTACGTCATCGTGGGCTGCGTGCTGATGCTGTTTACCACCATGTCCGTCGCCTATCCGCTGACCCGGCCGAATCTCAAGTGCCGCAAGCTGGTCAACCTGTATCTGATCATCCCCATGTACGTCGGCGGCGGCATGATTCCCTCGTTCATCCTGGTGACCAAGCTGGGGCTGTACAATTCCCCGCTGGCGCTGATTCTGCCCGCGAGCTACAGCATCTGGAATATCATCCTGTGCCGCACGTATCTGGCCTCCATACCGCACGAGCTGGGTGAGGCGGCCTTCATCGACGGGGCGACCAACATGCAGGCGCTCACGCGCATCTACCTGCCCCTGGCCAAGCCGGTGCTGGCGGTCATCCTGATCTACACGATCGTCGGCGTATGGAATACCTGGTTCAGCGCGGTGCTCTACACCACCCGCCAGGAGATTCAGCCCATTCAGGTGTATCTGCAGACCGTGCTCAACGCCGCCAACCCCAAGGATCTGGGCGTGAACTACACCCCGGAGGCGCTGGAGACCTTCATTCGCCGGGCGATGACCGCGCGGCAGGTCAAATACGCGGTGATCGTCGTGGTCACTGTGCCGATTCTGATGGTCTACCCCATGTTCCAGAAGCACTTTACCAAGGGCATCATGCTGGGCTCGCTCAAGGGCTGAGCGCAGCCAGTACGGCATATCGTGTATCGTATATAAAGTCCGGCCGGCTTTGTATAGAAGAAAAGTACGTGAACAAATCAGGAGGAATTGCCATGAAACGCATTCTCGCTCTCGCGCTGTGCCTGCTGATGGCCGCGTCGGTCATCCCGACCTACGCCCAGGAGCAGGAGCTGACCCCCATTTCCATTCTGTGCCACGCGGAGGTTGAACCGTGGCTGACCGCCGAATACGCTAACTTCGAGGTGGGCAAGCTGTTTGACCAGATTCTGGCCGAACGCCTTGGCCTGAAGATCGAAATTGAAGGCATCGAGAACAACTCCTTTGTGGACGTGGTCAACAGCCGTGTCGCCGCGGGCGTGGATCTGCCCGACATCATCTCCTCCGGCTGGGACACGTTCGACGCGATCAACTGGGCCAAGAACGGCATGCTGCTGGCGGTCTCCGACCTGATCGAGCAGTATGACGAGGACGGCAGCATCCTGGCCTACTACAACTCCCGCTGCCCCGGCGCGGTGGGCGCCACGACCGCGCCCGACGGAAAGATGTACTGGTTCTCCTACCTTTCCGGGCGCCAGTTCTACGACCCCGAGACCGACGAGATCATTCCCTTCACCGACCCCCGCACCACGTCCATCCGCGTGGACTGGCTGGAGAAGATCGGCGCAGAGTATAAGTACACCTACACCCCGGCCGAGCTGCACGACATTCTGGCCGCCTTCCAGGCGCAGGACGTCAACGGCAACGGCATGAAGGACGAGGTCATCAACGTCCCGATCAACAAATTCTACAACGGCATCGCTCAGGGCTTCGACCTGTCCGGCCAGCTGCTGTGCGGCTACGGCCCCGATAACAAGGTCTACTCCAACTTCTATCACGAGAACTTCCCCGCCTACATCGAGTACATGCAGCAGCTGTACAAGGAAGACCTGATCGACACCGCGACCCTGACCGACACGAGCACCTTCGAGAACGCGATTCAGACTGAAAACCGCGCCTCGATCAACTTCGGCTATGCCTGGTACGAGGGCTTTGAGAAGAACTGCTCCGACCCGAACGCGCTCTACCTGCCCACCTGGATCGACCTGGACGGCCTGGAGAACGGCTTCCACGCCCTCGACGACCCCCGGGTCAACACCTACTGCCAGTACATGGTTCCCTCCTCCACCAAGCATCCCGAAGAGGTGCTGAGGCTGTTCGACTTCGTGTACACCGACGAGTACGCGGCGCTGGCCACCTACGGCATCGAGAACGTGGGCTACACCGTGAGCGACAGCGGCGTCTACATCCCCGCCATCATCCCGGGCGACGCGGACACCTACGATCCGCGCTACGGCCTGGCCTGGACCAACTTCTCCATCATCGCGCTGCCCAACATGCGCACGCTGCCCGAGTACAGGGTGCTCAAGCCGGACAACGTGACCGAGCTGACCAAGCTGAAGAAGGAAGCCTTCTACGACTGGAACTACTCCCTGCTGCCCTACGCGAACATCGAGTGCGTCTTTGACCAGATCGCCATCGAGTCCGACGAAGAGGCTGAGACCATCGGTCAGATCGAGGAGCAGCTGAATACCTATGCCGAGGAGCTGCTGGTTGACCTGATCCTGGGCCGCAGGAGCCTGGACGACATGGAAACCTATCTCGGCGAGCTGGAAAAGCTGGGCCTGCAGGATTACATCAACATCAAGCAGGCGCGCCGCGACCGCTACCTGGCCAACGGCTAATATAATCACCGCGCGCAGGCGCCCCGCGTGAGGGCGCAAAGCAAACAGGCTGTCCCTCTCTTTTCGAGAGAGGGCAGCCTTAGACTGTCGAAAAACCCTCAGAGAGCTCGAGAGGGCCGCAGCCCTCTCGAACTTTCAATCGTGCCCAGCGGCATGTACGGTGGGCACGGGACGATTTTTGCGTCGGAAAATCCCATTTTCCAGAGCAAAAATCGTTTCTCTGCAGTTTTTGCGCCCGGAAATCTCTTAGATTTCAGCAAAAACTGGTGAGGGTGGCAGTGGCGGGGGAGCGTGCTTCCCCGTCCACCAGCTCGTCAAAACCTGTTTTGACGAGCTGAGGCTGTCCCTCTCTTTTCGAGAGAGGGCAGCCTTTGCGCGCGTTGAACGAGAAGGAGCAAGACATCGCACATGAAAGAAAGACTGCGCCTCAATGATTTCCTGAGCATTTATCTCGCCTTTCTGATCGCCTCTCTGGCCATTGGGGGAATGTTTCTGGTCTATGTCTTCCGCGACGAGGTGAGCCGCGGCCAGCGCAGGGTAGAGCAGGAGACGGAGGAGAGCGCGTTGCGCGTGGCCGACTACCTCAGCGGCCTGATTCGCGACGAGATTCTGCTGGGCGAATACGCGCGCAGCACGACCTGGGCGGTCAAGCTGAGTTCCGATACGGATATATTTAACGAGGAATTTACCTATTCCTGGAAGAAGTCCATCCATGAGAACACGCTGTTCCGGCCGGTGGGCCTGGACAACACGGTCTGCTCCCGGGGGATGCTCTTCCGGCGGAAGAACCTGGCCGTCAGCCGGAACTACTGGGGCGAGCCGCAGCATTACCTCACCACCCTCGGGGTGCCCCGGGCGCTGCGCGAGCAGGCGCTCTCTGAGATACTCGCCTGCCGCATGCCCGATCAGGTGGAGTGCTTTAATGAGCAGGGCGCAAGCTGCTTCGGCCGGAACATCCTGTTCATCATCCCGTTGAAGCCCTCCGTCTATCTGGAGCCGCAGGTCTATCTGTGTACGGTGTTCAACGCGCAGAACATCCTCAAGCGCGTCGAATCCATGCTCCCGGAGGGGGTGACGCACTTCTCCCTGCTGAACGACGAGAGCGGAAGCGTGCTGATGGATTTCGCGGCAGGCGGGCAGGGGCAAAACCGCCTGGAAAAGACGATATTCAACACGCCCTGGCGGGCGGTGTTCGAAGTGGATCTGGGCAGGCTGTACATCAGTCCCTCGGCGATGCTGCGGCATCTGGCGCTCTTCGGCGCGCTGATGCTGGGCGGCGTGGGGCTGTCCTATCTGCTGGCGCGGATGACTTACCGGCCGCTTCAGCAGCTCCTGCGCAAGGTGAACGGCAATCCGGACGACAAAAACGCCTTTGAGACGCTCAATCAGTCGATCGACGTCATGCTCAGGCGCCGCCTGGAGGATCAGAAGGCCGCCGCCGTCCGACAGCTGCTGACCGGCTATTTCGAGAGCGTCGAGCGGCTGGAAGAGCTGGTGCGCTTCCGCGACGACATGTCCTTCCAGGTGCTGATTCTCTCCTCGGCCGAAAAACGCCTGATGGAGGGCGAATTCCTGCAAAGCGTGTACCACGCGCTGGGGCGCGAGGGAGGGGTGCTGTGGCAGGTCAGCGAGCTGCTCGACGGCGGCGTGGCGCTGATACTGGCCGCCGACGCCCCGGAGCCGGTGCGCGCCGCCTCCAAGCGCGTGCAGCAGCTGCTGGAGGGTGAATACTGGGCGGTTTCCCTGTTTTTCGGGGAGATTCTGCACGGCCTGGTCGGCATCAGCGTGTCCTATCAGGAGGCGCGGCGCAAACAGTTCTATCTGCATCAGGGCATGCCGCGCTACTATTTCCCCTTCGACTGGGAAAGCCAGCTGCTCGACGCGCTGCGCAAGGGGCGACTGAACGTGGCGGAGGAAATCCTGATTAACCTGCGCCAGGAAAACGAAAAGGCGCTTCAGGCGGGGAAGATGGATCAGGAGGACATGATGCAGATGTTCAACTGCCTGACCAGCGACCTGCAGCGCTGCGTCCGGGAAATGGGGCGCGGCGACGGACTGCCCGTGGCGCTGACGGAGCTGCATACCTCGGGAAGCTGGCAGGAAATGTGGAACATACTGCTGGAAGGGGTGCGCCAGATGAATATCTCCGCGCCGCGCGGAGAGGCCGATAGTCTGGATCAACAGATCGTGAACTATATTCAGCGCCACTACGACCAGCCGGAGCTTTCCATTACCATGCTGCAGGAGATCTTCGGGGTTCGCAGCGCGACTACGCTCAATAAGTACATTCGCGAGCTGACGGGTCAGACCTTTCAGGCCTGCCTGATCCGGTGCCGTATGGATCGGGCAAAGGAATTGATGAAGGATCCAACGCTGAAAATCGCGGAGATTGCGCGATTGGTTGGCTACGAGAACGAGTATTCCTTCAGGCGTTCCTTTCAGCGCTATACCGGCTGCAAGGTGCAGGACTATCAGTGAGATATTTTTTCCGCGCCCGGCGGCAGTGCCGCCGG
>CAKUFB010000130.1 GCA_934647145.1 uncultured Clostridia bacterium | reverse complement strand
GGAGGGGTCTGGGGAGGCGCCTTTCTCAGAAAGGCGGCCTCCCCAGCGTAGCCCATCGGAGGTGAACCATGATACGATTCGGCGTGGCGGGCAACTGCGACCGCTTTTACGAGGAAGGCTTCAAGCGGAGCGCGCAGGCGCCCGAGTGGCTCTCGGCGCAGGGACTGACGGCCTACGAATACTCGGCGGGGCACGGCGTGAGCCTGTCCGAGGAGACTGCGCGCGCGATCGGCGAGGCGGCGGCGCGCGCCGGGGTGCGGGTGTCGATTCACGCGCCCTACTATATTAACCTGGCCAGCGAGGAGCCCGAGAAGGACGCGAAGAACGAGGGCTATTTCCTGGCGGCGGCGCGGGCGGTGCGCGCGTTCGGGGGGAACCGCGTGGTGTTTCACCCGGGCACGCCGGGCAGGCGGCGCAGGGAGGACGCGATGGCGCGGGCGACGGCGCGATACCTGGAGATTCGGCAGGCGCTGGACGCGGCGGGCTATGAGGACGTTTGCCTGTGCCCGGAAACCATGGGCAGGCCGTCGCAGCTGGGCACGCTGGAGGAAGTGATCGCGCTGTGCCGGGCGGACGCGCGGGCGATTCCCACGATCGACTGGGCGCACCTGCACGCCGCGGGCGCGGGCTGCCTGAACAGCGAGGCCGACTTCGAGCGAATCGTCGCGCGGATGCTGGAGAGCCTGGGCGAGGCGCGCGTGAGGCATTTTCACTCGCACTTCAGCCGCATCGCCTACACCGCCAAGGGCGAAAAGATGCACATGACCTTTGCCGACGAGGGTTACGGGCCGGACTTCGCCCGCCTTGCGCCGGTGCTGCGCAGGTACGCGCTGGAGCCGGTGATCATCTGCGAGTCGCGCGGCACGCAGGCCGACGACGCGCTGTGCATGAAGCGAATCTACGAAAGTGAAGGGGAGAAGACCGACCAATGAGAATGCGCTGCAAAAAATGGGCGCGGCCCGAGCTGCAGGCCTGCCCGTACTACGTGACCGAGCCGCAGAAGAACCGCGGGCACTGGCGCGAGCAATTTGAGAAGGATCAGCCGCTGTATCTCGAGCTGGGCTGCGGCAAGGGGGTGGCCACGACCAGAATGGTGCGCGACAACCCGCAGATCAACTACCTGGCGCTGGACGTGAGCACCAACATGCTGGGCGTGATGCGGCGCAACATGGAGAAGGTCTTTGAGGGCGCGCCGGTCAAAAACTGCCTGATCTTCGCCCAGGAGGTTCTGCGCATCGAGCAGACCTTCGCGCCCGAGGATCGCGTCGAGCGCATCTACATCAACTTCTGCAACCCCTGGACGCAGCACGCCAAGCACCACAAGCGCCGCCTGACCCACACCCGCCAGCTGCTCAAGTATCGCGAGTTTCTGGCGGACGGCGGCGAAATCTGGTTCAAGACCGACAACGACCTGCTGTTTCTGTCCAGCCGCAGGTACTTTGAGGAATGCGGCTTCACCGAAAAATACGTCACCTTCGACCTGCATCAAAGCGGCTTCGCGCCCAACTACCCCTCCGAGCACGAGCTGCTCTACAGCGGGCAGGGCGTGCCGATCAAGTTCCTGATCGCGGTCAAGGGCGAGCTGAAAACACTGCCGGGCGACGAATCGGAGGAGGAATGAACCATGGCCAGACAAAAGCAACGCTTCTCCGGCGCGGGATACGCCGCGCTGTTCTTCGTGCTGTTCTATGTGGTCGAGCGGAGCGTGGAGAGCATGCTCTTCACGCCCGAGCAGCAGGCCGCGCACTTCGCGGTCTCCACGTTCATCCTCGCGCTGCTCGCCATCGTCAGCTGGTACCTGGGACGCAGGCTCGCCGGGCGAAAGGAAGGCAAATGATTCCGGCCGGGCCGCTGTGCGTCCGCCGCTCTCTCGTCAGCGGGAGGGCGGCGGGCGCTTTTTCTGCGCGCATATAATAGGTAGAAAGACCTTTTCACGGCGCGGGCGGGGATTTTGTATGGGCTGGTATGAATTAACATGTATTTTACAGGAAAACCGGCGGAAACCTATTGACAAACCGTAGAGATGGCAGTATGATATCAGCGTTGGTTAGCACTCGACAGGTAAGAGTGCTAACAACATGAAAGGAGGCGGGACCCGTGAAGCTGGACGATCGAAAATTTCTGATTCTGCAGGCGATTATCGACGACTATATCACGACGGCGGTGCCGGTTGGCTCCCGCACCATTTCCCGCAAGAACGGCGTGGGCTTCTCGCCCGCGACCATTCGAAACGAAATGAGCGACCTGGAGGAGCTGGGATACCTGGCGCAGCCCCACACCTCGGCCGGCCGCATTCCCTCCGCGAAGGCCTATCGGCTGTACGTCGACGAGCTGATGAAGCGCAGGGAGCTCTCTCCCGAGGAGACGCAGCGCATACAGGCGCACCTGAACAGGCGCGCGAGTCAGGTCGAGGACGTGATCCGCGAGGCCGCGCAGGTTCTGAGCGACGTCACGCGGTACACCGCGGTGGTCGCCGCGCCGATGCTGGGCAACACGCAGGTGCGCAGGATTCAGTTCGTGCCGGTGACCGACACGAACGCGCTGATGATCGTGGTGACCAGCGCGGGTCTGGTCAAGGATACGCTGATTCGCGTGCCGGCGGGTCTCACGCCCGATCACCTGTACAACATCAGCAAGATGCTGACCGAGCAGCTGCAGGGCCATCAGCTCAGCGAGGTGCGCGGCAAGCTGAGCGACATGTACGCGGATTTGTCCGAGCACAGGCAGCTGATGAACGACGTGCTCGACGAGCTGGACAAACAGCTGGGCGGCGCGCGGGTGCCCCTGGCGGTGGGCGGGCGAAGCAACCTGCTCGCCTACCCGGAGTACAGCGACGTGGAAAAGGCCAAGTCCTTCCTCTCGGCGCTGGAATCCCGCGAAAAGCTGTATCCGCTGCTTCGGCAGGCGGGCGGCGTGGAATTTACGGTGCGCATCGGGCCTGAGAACGAGACGCCGGAATTTTCCGACTGCTCGGTCGTCACGGCCACCTACCGCGTGGGCGACCACACGGCCGGAACGATGGGCATCATCGGCCCCACGCGCATGGACTACGCGCGCGTGGTCTCGGTCATGAACTATATGGGCCAGGCGATCGGCAAGCTGCTGAGCGGCGGCCCGGACAAAAAATAGAGGTGCAATCATGGCAAAAAAGCAGGATGAGCAGAAAACGAAGGAGCAGCAGCCGGCGGAGGAAACAAAGCCGGTGACCGACGAGCAGCTTCCGGAGGAGGAGCCTCAGACGGAAGCCGTCCCCGAGGAGGAAGCCCAGCCCACGCCCGAGGAATGGAAGAAGGCGCTTGAAACCGCTGTCAGACAGCGCGACGAGTACCTGGCCATGGCTCAGCGCGCGCAGGCGGACTACCAGAACTTCAAGCGGCGCAACGCGGCCACCCGCGCCGACGCCTACGACGACGGCGTGCGCGAGACGCTGGCGGCGCTGCTGCCCACGGTGGATAACCTGGAGCGGGCGATCGCCGCGGCGGCCGGCCTGCCCGAGGAGGATCCGATGCTTCTGGGCGTCCAAATGACGCTCAGGCAGATGGGCGAGACCATGGGCAAGCTGGGCCTCGAGCCGGTGGGCGAAGTGGGAGAGCGCTTCGATCCCGACAAGCACAACGCGGTGATGCGCGCCGAGGGCGAGGGTGAGCCGGGTACGGTGCTTGAGGTGCTTCAGAAGGGCTATCGCGTGAAGGATCGCATGATCAGGTACGCGATGGTCAAGATCGAAGCCGAGTCCTGAAGGATTCGCGCCGGGCGAACGCTTCGGCGCCTTCCGATAAAAACCAAAACAGTGATTATCACGACGATCAAGAGGATCAGGAGGAAATAGATTATGAGCAAGATTATTGGTATTGACCTGGGTACTACGAATTCCTGTGTGGCGGTTATGGAGGGCGGCGAGCCGGTCGTCATCCCGAACGCTGAGGGCAACCGCACGACTGCTTCCGTGGTGGCCTTCGCCAAGAACGGCGAGCGTCTGGTCGGCCAGGTGGCCAAGCGCCAGGCTGTGGCCAACCCCGACCGCACCGTCATCTCCATCAAGCGCGAAATGGGCACAGACCACAAGGTGACCATCGACGGCCACGACTACACGCCTCAGGAAATCAGCGCCATGATTCTTCAGAAGCTGAAGACCGACGCGGAGAGCTATCTGGGCGAGCCCGTGACCCAGGCGGTCATCACCGTGCCCGCCTACTTCACCGACGCGCAGCGCCAGGCGACCAAGGACGCCGGCCGCATCGCGGGTCTTGAAGTGCTGCGTATCATCAACGAGCCCACCGCCGCGGCGCTTGCC
This sequence comes from uncultured Clostridia bacterium, assembly GCA_934647145.1. GTDB lineage: Bacteria > Bacillota > Clostridia > Christensenellales > Aristaeellaceae > CAKUFI01. Next base: position 3,058 of record CAKUFB010000130.1, on the reverse strand, counting down.
TACGGCCTGGACAAAGGCGATACCCACAAGATTCTGGTCTACGACCTGGGCGGCGGCACCTTCGACGTGTCCCTGATGGAGGTCGGCGACGGCGTGTTCGAGGTGCTGGCCACCGCGGGCAACAACCGCCTGGGCGGCGACGACTTCGACAACCGCATCATCGACTATGTGGCGGGCGAGTTCAAGAAGGAAAACGGCATCGACCTCAAGCAGGATCGTATGGCCATGCAGCGCCTGAAGGAGGCCGCCGAGAAGGCCAAGATCGACCTGTCCGGCGTCATGACCACCAACATCAACCTGCCCTTCATCACCGCCGACGCGACCGGCCCCAAGCACCTGGACGTCACCCTGACCCGCGCGAAGTTCGACGAGCTGACCGCTGATCTGGTCGACAAGACCGTCGGCCCGATGAACCAGTGCCTGTCCGACGCGGGCCTCACGGCCAGCCAGATCGACAAGGTGATCCTGGTGGGCGGCTCCACCCGTATCCCCGCCGTGCAGGCCGCCGTGCAGCGCATCACCGGCAAGGAGCCCTTCAAGGGCATCAACCCCGACGAGTGCGTCGCCATCGGCGCGGCCATTCAGGCCGGCGTGCTGGGCGGCGAGGTCAAGGACGTCGTGCTGCTGGACGTCACGCCCCTGTCCCTGGGCATTGAGACCATGGGCGGCGTGTTCACCCGTCTGATCGACCGCAACACCACCATCCCGACCAGCAAGAGCCAGATCTTCTCCACCGCCGCCGACGGACAGACCTCTGTGGACGTCCACGTGCTGCAGGGCGAGCGTGAGATGGCCGCCTACAACAAGACGCTGGGCCGCTTCCAGCTGACCGGCATCGCGCCCGCGCCCCGCGGCGTGCCGCAGATCGAGGTCAAGTTCGACATCGATACCAACGGCATCGTGCATGTCTCCGCCAAGGATCTGGGCACCGGCAACGAGCAGGCCATCACCATTACCTCCTCGGGCAACCTGAGCGAGGAAGAGATCAAGAAGGCCTGCGACGAGGCCGAGCGCTTCGCCGCCGAGGACAAGGCCCGCAAGGAAGAGGTCGAGACCCTCAACCAGGCCGACAACGCCATCTACCAGACCGAGAAGACCATCAAGGAGCTGGGCGACAAGCTGAGCGCCGAGGATAAGGCCACGGTCGAGAGCGAGCTGGCCGAGTTCAAGAAGGTGCGCGAGGGCGGCAAGGCGGCCGAGATCAAGACCGCGATGGAGCAGTTCCAGCAGAAGACCTACGAGATCTTCGGCAAGGTCTACGCGGCCGCGCAGCAGCAGGCGCAGCAGGCTCAGGGCGGCGCGCAGGGCCAGAGCGCCGAGAACGACGACGGCACCGTGCACGGCGACTACACCGTGAAATAAATGACGCATTGCGCAGAGGAGGGGAGAGGGCTTCGGCTCTCTCCATTCCTGCGTGAAAGGAAATATTAAGGAAAGAAAAAACCTGCCGCATGCGCGGCGGGCGGAACCGGGCGCTGCCCGTAAGAGGTGGTTCATTTGGCAAAACGCGATTATTACGAGGTGCTGGGCGTCGACAAAAATGCCGACGAGGCAACTCTGAAAAAGGCCTATCGGCAGCTGGCGAAAAAGCTGCATCCGGACGTCAACCCGGGCAATAAGGACGCCGAGGAGAAGTTCAAGGAGGTCAACGAGGCCTACGAGGTGCTCTCCGATCCCCAGAAGCGCGCGCGCTACGACCAGTTCGGCCATGAAGACCCGACCGCGGGCGGCGGCGCGGGCTATGGCGCGGGCGGCTTCTCGGGCGCGGGCTTCGAGGGCTTCGGCGGGTTCGGCGACATCTTCAGTGAGTTCTTCGGCGGCGCGGCCGGCGGCTCGGCGCGCGCGCGCGGCCCGGTGCAGGGCGACGACCTGAGGTACGACATGGTGCTGACCTTCGAGGAGGCGGCCAAGGGCTGCACCAAGGAGCTCAACATCACGCGCGACGAAACCTGCCCCGAGTGCAAGGGCACCGGCGCGAAGGAAGGCACGCAGCCGGTCGTCTGCCCCACCTGTAAGGGCAGCGGCCAGGTCTTCGGCGTGCAGAACACCATGCTGGGCTCGATCCGCGTGGCGCGCCCCTGCACCACCTGTCACGGCGAGGGCAAGATCGTCAAGGATCCCTGCCCGAAGTGCAGCGGCCGCGGCAAGGTTCGCGCCAATCGCCGCATCACCGTCAAGATTCCCGCGGGCGTGGACACCGGCCGCGTCATGACGATGACCGGTCAGGGCATGGCGGGCGAGCGCGGCGGCCCGGCGGGCGACCTGCAGATCTTCTTCACCGTGCGCCCGCACAAGTTCTTCAAGCGCAAGGACTACGACCTGTACTGCGAGGTGCCGATCTCGCTGACACAGGCGGCGCTGGGCGCGGAAATCGACGTGCCCACCCTCGACAAGCCGATCCGGCAGACCGTCGCCGAGGGCACACAGCCTGAAACCGTGCTGCGCATCAAGGGCCAGGGCGTGCCCAGGCTCAACGGCACCGGCAAGGGCGACCTGTACGTCACCCTCAAGGTCGACGTGCCCAGAAAGCTCACCGAAAAGCAGAAGGAGCTGCTGCGCCAGTTCGACGCCAGCCTGACCGGCAAGGAATATGAGGGCAAAAAGTCCTTCTTTGACCGCATGAAGGACGCATTTTAAGGAACGATCGAGAGGCCGCCTTTTTGACCGGGCAGTGCCGGCAGCCTGAGCCTGCACCCACTTGCTGCCGCCAAGGCCAAGACGAATCCTTCGGCCATAAATTGAAGCCTCAGGATTCTTCGTTTTGCGGAGAATCAGATGCGGTGTCCCACAAGAGCTGAGGCAGGCTGAGCCTGCACCCGCTCGCTGCCGGGCAGTGCCCGGAGCCGGTTGCTGCCGCCGAGGCCAAGACGAATCCTTCGGCCATAAATTGAAGCCTCAGGATTCTTCGTTTTGCGGAGAATCAGATGCGGTGTCCCACAAGAGCTGCGGCAGGCTGAGCCTGCACCCACTTGCTGCCGCCAAGGCCAAGACGAATCCTTCGGCCATAAATTGAAGCCTCAGGATTCTTCGTTTTGCGGAGAATCAGATGCGGTGTCCC
>CAKUFB010000129.1 GCA_934647145.1 uncultured Clostridia bacterium | reverse complement strand
TCAGAAAAGCCGCCTCTCGATCGTTTCCCTCGTTCCTCCCGTTACTCCTCGGTCAGCGGGGAGGTGTAGGGCGCTTCGTACTGGGCGAAGAGTTCGGCGACGGTGCCGTCGGCGACCAGCGCGCTGAGGATCTCGTTGATCTTGGCGACCAGATCGTCGCTGCCCTGCTTGAAGGCGAAGGCGTAGGGCTCGGTGGTCATGGCCTCGGAGAGGATGACCAGCTTGGTCTCGTTTTCGGCGTTGTAGGCGGCGACCATTTCGGCGGCGGTCAGGTCGTCGATGACCCACGCGTCCACCTTGCCCTTGACCAGGGCGGTCTCCGCGTCGTTGTTGGCGGCGAAGGAGCTCACGTCATAGCCGTTCTCCATGCAGAAGCTCTCGGCGGTCGTGCCGGTCTGCACGGAAATCTTCTTGCCCTCCAGGTCGGCCTTGCCGGCGATGCTGCTGCCCTCGACCACCACGATGGCCTGCGCGGCCAGGCAGTAGGGATCGGTGAACAGCGCGTTCTTCTGGCGCTTTTCGGTGATGGAGATGCCGGACATGCCCACGTCGTACTTGCCGGCCTGCACGCCGGGCAGCACGGACTCGAAATCCATCTGTTCGATGACCATTTCCACGCCCAGCTCTTCGCAGATCTTCTTCAGGATGTCCACCTCGATGCCCACGACCTCGCCGTCGTCGCCCAGCGACTCAAAGGGAGGGAAGTCCGGACTGGTGGCGATGACCAGCTTGCCGGCCTTCTGTACATCCTCAAGGGTCGCGGCAAAGGCGGTCAGGGAGCAGAGAGACAGAACCAGGGTCAGGCACAGCGCAACGATCTTTTTCATGGGGATACCTTCCTTTCATTGATGGTCGATGGGTGAAAATGTAACGATGAACGCCGAAGTGACGGCGGTTCAGGCGGTGAAACGTGAGCTGCTCACATAGTGGGCACTCGTTCGTGCGTCCGTTCTCATTGAAAGGGGGAATACATTTGATTACTGTATCCCTTCCCTTTCAGGCAAGTATTGCGCCGGTTTGGGGAAATCAACTTTTTCTTGCAGCTGTTTTCCGGGAGGGGTCTGGGGAGGCGCCTTTTTCAAAAAGGCGGCCGCCCCAGCGTTTCCTTCGTCCCCCTCGTCCCCTCCACGTACGCGATCTGCGCGGCGACCGATTCGGGGCCGGGCCCGCCGGCGGAGGTGCGCCTGCGGACGCAGGCTTCGAGGGAAATGGCCTCGTACACGTCCTGCTCGAAGAGGGGGGAGAACTGCCTGAGGGTTTCAAGGGGGAGCTGGTCGAGCGCCCTGCCCAGCTCGATGGCCTTTGCGACGGCCTGACCGACCAGCTTGTAGGCGGTGCGGAAGGGCAGCCCCTTTTTGACCAGATAGTCGGCCAGGTCGGTGGCATTGATGAAGCCCTTCTGTGCGGCGGCGTACATGTTTTCGGGCAGCGGCTTCATCGTGCGGATCATCGGCGCGAACACGCTCAGGCACTTTTTCACCGTGTCGATCGCGTCGAAGACTGCTTCCTTGTCCTCCTGCATGTCTTTGTTGTAGGCCAGCGGCAGTCCCTTGAGCACGGTCAGCAGCGCCATCAGGTCGCCGTAGACCCGCCCGGTCTTGCCGCGCGCCAGCTCGGCCATGTCGGGGTTCTTCTTCTGCGGCATGATGCTCGAGCCGGTGGTGTACGCGTCGTCCAGCTCGACGAACTTGAACTCCCACGACGCCCACAGGATGACCTCCTCGGCCAGGCGGGACAGGTGCATCATCAAAATCGAGCAGGCGCTCAGGATTTCCAGGCAGAAGTCCCGGTCGGACACGCCGTCCAGACTGTTGAGCGTGATGCCGTCAAAGCCCAGATCCCTGGCGGCCGACGCGCGGTCGGTGGGGTAGGTGGTGCCGGCCAGCGCGCAGCAGCCCAGCGGGGACTGATTCATGCGCCTGGCCGCGTCCTCAAGCCGCCCCTCGTCGCGCAGCAGCATCATGCAGTAGGCCAGCAGGTGATGCCCGAAGGTGATCGGCTGCGCCCGCTGCAGGTGCGTGTAGCCGGGCATGATCGTGTCCGCGTGCGCCTTGGCCTGGCCAAGCAGCGCGTCGATCAGGCCGTCCGTCCGGGCGAGGATCGCCTTCACCTCGTCGCGCAGGTACAGGCGGATGTCCAGCGCCACCTGATCGTTTCGGCTGCGGGCGGTGTGCAGCTTCTTGCCCACATCGCCCAGCCGCTCGGTCAGCACCGACTCGACGAACATGTGGATGTCCTCGGCCGCCGGGTCGAAGGTCAGTTTGCCGCTGTCCAGATCCTGCAGGATTTCGCCCAGCCCGGCGATCAGCGCCTCGCCCTCCTGGGCGGACAGTATGCCCTGCCGCGCGAGCATGGCAGCGTGGGCCATCGAGCCCTCGATATCCTGGCGGTACATGCGGCAGTCGAAGTGTATCGACGAGTTGAAGTCGTCCGCCTGCCTGTCCAGCGCCTTCTGGAACCTTCCGGCCCACATCTTGTCCATGGGAAAACCTCCTGGCGTCGTTAGTACTGCGGGATGCCGTTTTTGGCTTTCATCTTGGCGTTGACCTTGATGGGCAGGCCGAAGAGGGCGATGAAGCCGGCGGAGTCGGCCTGATTGTAGACGTTGTCCTCGTCGAAGGTGGCGATTTCGGGGTCGTAGAGGGAGTAGGGCGAGGTCACGCCGGCGTTGATCATGTTGCCCTTATACAGCTTCAGGGTCACGTCGCCGGTGACGGTCTCCTGCGTGCTGTCCACGAAGGCGCAGATGGCCTTGCGCAGCGGCGAGTACCACTGGCCGTCATAGATGATCTCGGCGAACTTCTGGGCGACCAGCGCCTTGTAGTGGGCGGTGTACTTGTCCAGGCACAGGGTTTCGAGCACCTCGTGCGCCTTGTAGAGGATGGTTCCACCGGGGGTCTCGTACACGCCGCGGCACTTCATGCCCACCAGGCGGTTCTCCACGATGTCCAGCAGGCCGATGCCGTTTGCGCCGCCCAGCGCGTTGAGCTTCTCGATCAGCTCCACGCCGCCCATTTCCACGCCGTCGAGCTTGGTCGGAACGCCCTTCTCAAAGTGCAGCGTGATGTAGGTGGGCTTGTCGGGCGCCATCTCGGGCGAAACGCCCATCTCGAGGAAGCCCGGCTTGTTGTAGGTCGGCTCGTTCGCCGGATCCTCCAGATCCAGACCCTCGTGGGACAGGTGCCAGAGGTTCTTGTCCTTGGAGTAGTTGGTCTCACGGCTGATCCTCAGCGGAATGTGATGCGCCTCGGCGTAGTCGATTTCCTCCTCGCGGGACTTGATCGACCACTCGCGCCACGGGGCGATGATCGGCATGTCGGGGGCAAAGGCCTTGATGGACAGCTCAAAGCGAACCTGATCGTTGCCCTTGCCGGTGCAGCCGTGGCAGATCGCGTCCGCGCCCTCCTTCAGGGCGATTTCGGCCAGGCGCCTGGCGATGATCGGACGGGCCAGCGAGGTGCCCAGCAGGTAGTTCTCGTAGATCGCGCCCGCCTTGACCGCCGGGAACACGAAGTCATTGACAAATTCCTCGGTCAGATCCTCGATGTAGAGCCTGGACGCGCCGGTCGCCAGTGCCTTGGCCTCCAGCCCCTCCAGCTCGTCCTTCTGGCCGACATTGCCCGCCACCGCGATGACCTCGCAGTTGTTGTAGTTCTCCTTCAGCCAGGGGATGATGACCGATGTGTCCAGACCGCCCGAGTACGCCAGAACCACTTTCTTGATCTTGTCCTTGTTCAGTGCCATTGCCTTGCCCTCCGTTTGAATGATTGCCTTGAATGTTTATCCACTTGAGATGCATAAATATTAGCACGGCACGGTGAAAAAAGCAAGCCCTCGCGCAATATTTAGCATAAATATGCGCGTTTCGCAACATAAGACCGGAAATACATGCGGTATATGCTTGTTTTAGCGCATAATATGCAGAAAAAGGCGGTCTCCTGATGGAGACCGCTGCAGACTGTCGAAAAACCCCGGAGAGCTCGAGAGGGTCGCAACCCTTTCGACCGGGCAGTGCCCGGCCCCGCTTGCTGCCGCGGGTTCTGGCGACGAATTCGGGAACCATAGATTCGAGTTCCCGAATTCTCCGTGGATCGACGGTCGGCGTTGCCGACTCGGGCAGCGCAAATGTACAGCATGGCAGCGGCGGGGGAGCTTGCTTCCCCGTCCACCAGCTCGTTTATGCGCTACATCAGCTTGATCAGCTCAAACAGCCGGGTAAACAGCGCGCCGATCTGGCTCATTACGCCCGAGTAGACCCAGCTCAGCGCCTTGTCCAGCACGCCTGTGAACATGCCGGCGAGCAGCAGCAACATGCCGATCTGCTGGCCGCGCAGGTCGGCGAATATGGGCCGCTTGAGTACCAGGTCGTTGAGCACGTGATAGCCGTCCAAGGGGGGCAGGGGGATCAGGTTGAACACCGCCAGCACCAGGTTGGTGGTTACGAAGTAGGCCAGCATCTGGTAGAGATAACCGGCGGCCTTGCCGAACACCGGAGCGATCAGTATGTCGGAAAGCGCCGTGCCGTACCGCATCAGCTCGTTCAGGTTGTACCAGTACCCGCCGGATACCAGCGCGGGCACGCCGTCGTAGACCGTGCGGTACATGTCCTTCGAGACGAACCAGTCCCTGGCGTAGTAGGGCAGCCGGGCCAGCGCCCAGGCTATCGCGCCGTACATCAGCAGCGTGCCCGTCAGGAACAGGAGCAGGTTGACCGTCACGCCCGCCACCGCCACCTTCAGGTCGTCTTTGCGGTAGTGCTTGAAGTTCAGCGGGTTGACCGGCACGGGCTTGGCCCAGCCGAAGCCGAACAGCACCATCATCAGCAGGCCCAACGGGTCGAGGTGCTTGAGCGGGTTCAGCGTGATGCGCCCCATCAGCCGCGCCGTCGGGTCGCCGCAGCGGTTCGCCACCCAGGCGTGCGCGGCCTCGTGCGCCGAAATGGCCAGCAGCCGCCCGGGCAGCGCCAGCAGAAAGATCAGCAGCATGCCCTTGGGGTCGGCGAGTATATCCTGAATGTATCCGAACATGGGGGTCCTCCTCGTTGCGTGTTGGGGGTGAATACTGAAAACGTCAAACCCTACCGCCCGCACTGCGGGCACCTCCCCTTTCAGGGGAGACATAAAGCCGCGGCGGCTCCACCGAAAGAAAAGCTGTTTTCGAAGGCGACTGAGTGGTTTTTCAGAGCCATCTGCCCACGCCGCATTCGGGGAGCCACGTCCTCTTCAGTTATTTCATTTCGCGGATCAAAGTGCTTTTCGGGAGAGCTCGAGAGGGGCTTTTCTCAGAAAAGCCGCCTCTCGAACGTTCTCCTCGTTCTCCTCGTTCTCCGTCAATTAAACGTCAGGGTGTGGGCGACCGTGTGTTCCTGGCCGGGCTCGACGCGGATCATGCCGGGCTTGTGAACAAGCTGCTGGTCGCAGTCCACATAGTCGGGGGCGTTGCACCAGGGCTCGATGCACAGGTAGGGCGCGCCGACCTTCGTCCACAGCAGCAGGGTGTCGCACTGCGGGAAGGACACGCTGACCTCGTAGGCGCGATCCCTGCGGCGCAGGGTGACTTCGCGGGACCTGAGGCTCTTAAAGACCAGCGCGTCGTTCTTGAAGTCATCGGCGGTCAGGGTCAGCGCGTGGTCATTCAGGGCCAGTGTGCGGGTCTCGCGGCGCAGGAGACTGCCGTCAAGCAGCGTCTGCTCGAGCGAGTCGTCCTCGGGGAAGATCACCTCATACTGCTCCACGCCGCCCTCGCAGGCATAGCCCTCGTGCGAGCCGATAGAGTAGTAAAGCGGCTCATTGCCCACGTTTCTGGTCTTGTACTCGACCAGCACCTGATTGCCGGAGAGGGTGTAGCACACGCGCAGCTCGCACTCAAACGGATAGCCCGCGTTGCGGATGGCCTCGCCGCGCAGAACCAGCGTCGCGTGGGTCATGTCGACCGATTCCAGCTCGAATTCCTTCGTGCGCACGAAGCCGTGCTTGGGCATGGTGTAGGCCCTGCCCTGATAGTACCAGGTATCGTCCTTCAGCGCGCCTGCGATGGGGAAGAGCAGGGGGGTGTGGCTGGGCCAGACAGCCGGCACGTTCTGCCAGATGCGCTCCACGCCGTTGGGGTCGAGCAGGTGGTGAATCTCCGCGCCGATTCGGGAAATATCCATCTGATACTGATTGTTTTGCAGGTGAATCATGTAATCGTCCCTCGTTTCATTTTATTGAGCGTCAATTCATTATACCGCATCCTTCGCCCAAAAGCAACGTGCAAAAGCGCGCGCGCGCTGAATAGGATAAAGGCAGGAGGTGAGCGTAAGCCCATGAAGGAAACCTGGAAAGAAGCGCTTCACGCGGCGTTTGCCATCTGCGCCACGCTGATTGGGGCGGGCTTTGCGTCCGGCCGGGAGATCGTGACCTTTTTCTCGCAGTTCGGCGGGGCAGGCTGGCTGGGCGTGCCGCTGGCGGGCGTGTGCGTGGGGTGGATTGTGTACCTGGTGCTCTCGCTGTCGCGTCAGACGGGGGCGGACAGCTTCCCCGGCCTGTACGGGCGGCTGATGAACCATGCCTGTGAGGACGCGATGCACCTGCTCTACGGCCTTTTGTGCCTGACGACCGCGGCGGCGATGCTCTCGGCGAGCGGCGAGCTGTTCGCGCTCGTGCTGCCGATGAACGACGCGCGGGCCTTTGGCGTGGTGATGACGCTGGCGCTCAGTCTGCTGGTCTCCGGACGGGGGATCGGTGCGCTGTCGGCCGCGGGCGTCGTGCTGCTGCCCGCGGTGCTGATCTATTACCTGCTGAGCGTCCGGGGCGTGGGCGAGGCAACCCGGTTCACGGTGCGCGGCCTTTCGCTGGCCCTGCCGATGGGCGTGCTGTATGCCTCGTTCAACGGCGCGCTGTGCGGCGGGGCGATCGTGCTGGCCGGGAAAAGGCCGGTCGATCCGGGGAGGTGCGCGCTGTGCGCCGGCGCGATGGTCACGCTCGTGCTGGCGGCGGGGCACCTCGCGCTGGTTCGCGCGGGCGACGAAATCCGCGCGCTGGCGCTGCCTTCTGTAGCGCTCGCGACCGCAAAATGGGGAAGCGCGGGCTTTCTCGCGAGCGCGGCCTGCCTCTTGCTGGCCGTGCTGACCACGCTCTCCGGCATGCTGCTTACATTGCGCGTTCAGGCGGCCAGGTTCCTTCCGGGCAGACCGGCGCTCTGCCTGATTCTGCCGGCGGGTCTGGCGCTGCTGATGTCGGTGTGCGGCTTCGGGACGCTGGTGGGCGTGGTTTATCCCCTGCTCGGCTGGATCTGCGTGCTGGCGCTGGTCGTGCTGCCCTTCTTCAAAGCAGAATGATGTGCGCTTTTTCAAAAGCGCTGGGTGCGGGGGAGGGGGCGCTTGCGCCCCCTCCCCCGCAC
>CAKUFB010000128.1 GCA_934647145.1 uncultured Clostridia bacterium | reverse complement strand
ATCTGTGTTGTCATATACGCAATCATCTCATCGATAAAAATCGAGAAGCAAACGAAGCGATAGCTTCCGATTGGGCAAAGAGAAAAATCAAACGGGAGACCGCACACTCGTCGATCTCCCGTCGCTTTTTGTTGTCCTCCGAATCACTTCGCAGCGGTCGGCTCGATCAGATAAACCGCCATTCCTGCCTGTGACGGCGTCGAGGCCTTTACCAGCGTCTCTGCAAGGCGCATCGTTTCTGGCAAGCGCGGCTCGCCGGCGACGACGCCTTCCTGAGAAAAGACGCCCAGCAGCCGGTTGTCAGCATAGACCGTACACCCCATCGGCGCGTAGAAATGAACTCCCGCCGCCTGCAGAACAGGACGCAGCTGCTCCATGTGCAGGCAGGGCTCGGTCGCCAGTACGGCGCATCCGCCCTCCCCGCACAGTTTCCGCGCGGCGACAGGGCCGTCAGACGCGGACAGCAGCGTCTCTCCCCCACCTGCCTCGTCAATGCGCAGAGGCGGAAAGTCAAGCGGCGCGTCGTCATAAACCGCCTCCGAATAGCCCGTACCCCCGCGGATTCCAAAGCCTGTGACGCGGCGAACGTTTTGCCGGTCAAACGCAGGCGCGCGAATCCCTGCGGCATAGTTCCACAGCAGGGTTGCGCCGGGGCGAATTCGCGCCTTCAGGCTCTGCCACCTCTCCTCCGTGAGCGTGTATCCATTCAGGAAAGCAGTCTGGAAATCGTCTGTCTGCAGCACCAGCGCCTGCTGACTGAAATGCAGACGCAGAAGAACGCGGCGGAGGACTATGTGCTTTATTCGCTTCTCAGCGGACATATCAGCGACCTGGAGGACTTTAAAAGGAAGGTTTCCTCGTTGAACATCCACATTCCTCAGGATCACCTGCGCGTCGTCGTGTTGCTGCCCGGCGACGAGCGGTCGCGCGTCAATCTGCGCCTCGCCTACCCGCCGTTCAGGGAGGCGCTGAGCGACGTCGCCGTCGCCTGTACCCTGCGATACGACGTGCCCTGCTGCATTGCAGTCGTCTCGTACTCACCCGCGCAGGAGAAGGAGCTTCACCGGCTGCTGAACGGCTGCCTGTCTGCGTCCGGTCTGCGCCTTTTCCTGGGGATCAGCGAGTCCGGCTCGGATCTGAAACGCATGCCGCTTCAGTGCGCGCAGGCGTTTTACTCATGTGCGCTTCGGCAAAACGCGCCGGTATATTATGCGCATCCGCAGGGCGAAGCGCCCTCCCTCAAGCAGCTGCAGGAGGAGCTGTCCGCCCTGGACAGCCTGAACGAGCCCCTAGCGCCCGAAGCGGCGCTGGCTCTGCTGCAGCGCTTCCTGCTGTATTTCTCCACTCCTGATCTGACACTGACAGCCCTGGACACGCCCGAGACCTTCTCAAAGGTCAACGGAAACGGCGAGGCGTTAAAGGCGGAGCTGAATCGGCTGCTGAAGGCTTTCTGCGAAGCAGAAAATCGAAGCGACGAGGGCTGGCTGGAGCCCATCGACGAGATGAAGCGCTATATTCAGGAGCAGTTCGACAACCCGATGTTCTCGCTCCAGACCATGGCAGAGCATTTTTCCATGTCAACCTCGTCGTTGAGCGGCTATTTCAAAAAACAGAGCGGCTCGCTGCTGACCGATTATGTGACGGAGCTGCGCATCGGCAAAGCCAAGCGCCTGCTGCGCGAATCGGATCTCTCCGTGCAAGCCGTCAGCGTCGCCGTGGGCTATTGCAGCTGCACGTCCTTTATCCGGCGTTTTCGCCTGATCACAGGCAGCACGCCCGGCGAATACCGGCTGGCGAAGACGCGTTGACCCTCTGCCGCTTTGCGCTCAGTCCAGCCCCAGCAGCACCTCGCGGTTGGTGCCGTAGAACACGTCCTTTCGTCCGGAAATCAGGCGGAAAAAGTCCTCCATCCGATCCCAGTCGTTGCAGATGTCGAACTCGTACGCGTGCCCCCAGACGTAGAAGATGCGCGGCCTGTCGTTCGGCGCGGCCAGGAATTCCCCGGCCAGGCGCGTCATCTCGTCGAAGTGATGGTGGTGATACACGGTCGGCTTGAACACGTACAGGTCGCTCTGCGGGTCGAACGCGGCGCTGCAGACCGTCGTGCGGGCGTACTTCACGCCGGTTTTCTCCCGAATCAGGCGCGCCACGCGCTGATCGAAGTTCACGCCGCCGCCCGGATAGGCCATGCCGACCACTTCGTAGCCCACCAGATCGGACAGGTTCAGCCGATCCTGCTCCACCTGCCGCACCACCTCGTCGTCGGGCAGGCTGGGCAGCAGGGGATGCGTCAGCGTATGCGCCGCCACCTCGTGCCCCTCGTAAATCGCGCGCACCTCGCAGGCGCGCGGCTTCACGTGCGCCACCGTGACCTCTTCGCGCAGGAGCGAGCCGGGCTTGCCCAGCAGCTCGCTGTTCAGGTTGAACGTACACCTCAGGCCGTATTTGTTCAGCAGCGAAATCAGCCGCTGATCCTGGGTCACGCCGTCGTCGTAGCTGAACGTGACCGCCTTCATCTTCCCATGAAACATCGTCGTTCCTCCGTCGTTTTTTGTGCCAGTATAGCACGCGCGCCCCGCCCTGTCAACATAAACAGAGCGAGGCGCAGTCGTTTACGCGTTGTTGAGCAGCACGCGGCCGCCCTCGATCAGGTGATTGGAGCCGGTGATGAACGCCGCGTCGTCGGAGCACAGATACAGCACCAGCTTGACCACCTCGATCGGCTCGGCGGCGCGTCCCAGCGCGGTCTTCATGTTGGCCATGCTGGCGCGGGTCAGCACCGGGCCGGGCGTCACGCCGCAGCAGCGCACGCCGTAGGGCGCGCCCACCCGCGCGATGGCCTTGGTCAATCCGTAGGTCAGGCCGCTCTTTTCGGCCGCGTAGTCCACGCCGCCGCCGGTTTCGCCGTCCACGGAGCCGATGTGGATGATGACGCCGCGCCTGTTGTCGATCATGTGGCCCAGCACGGCCCGGGCGAACAGCATCGGGGCGCGGAAATTAACCTGAATGCCCCAGTCGATCACGTCCAGATCCTCGTGCAGGAAATCGGTGGGCTTGCCGCACATGCGGGGCGGGAAGCCGCCGGCGAAGTTGACCAGGATGTCGATGTGCCCCTCGTCGGCCATCACGCGCTCGACCGTGCGGAGAATCTGGTCATACTCGCGCAGGTCGGTCACGCAGGCAATCGCCCTGCCGCCCGCGTCGCGGATGGCCTGCGCCTCCCGCTCTAGCCGCTCCTCGTTGATGTCGGCCATGTACACGATCGCGCCCTCCTCGGCCAGCTTCTGCGAGGTCAGCAGCCCCATGCCCGAGGCCGCGCCGGTGATGATCGCGGTTCTGCCTTCAAATCTCATGAAATTCCCTCCTTCAGTCACACTCGTCGATGTGCCAGTTGTAGCTTTTCAGGATGCGCTGCATGTTCTCAAGCGGCGGCTGACCGGTGGTGAAGGCCGCGGAGTACTTCTCCACGCAGAAGGTCAGCGCATTGCCCAGCGACGGGCACAGGTACCGCATGGGCAGCGCGAATTTGCCGCCGCACAGGAAGATAAACGGCTTTTTCAGCTCGCGCCGGAGCACCATGGTCGTGCGCACGGCCTCGACGAACTCCTCCTCGGTGTTGGCCATGGTCACGATCTTCGCGAAATCCGCCCCGCGCGCCTCGACAGCCTGCAAATGCTCCAGCACCTGCTCGCAGGAACGCGCCCGGTCGAGTATGTGCGAGGACATGACCACCTCGCCGCCCAGCTCGTGTACCCGGTCGATGGCGCGCTTCTGCCGGTCAACGGCCTCGCTCTTCTCGGTGAACTCCATCGGCGACGGGTCGAAGGTATCGGCGGTGAAGTCGACGCACGCCGCGCCGCACTCAATCGCCCGCGTCAGCAGCTCCACGCGCTCCTCGTCGGTAAAGCGCCCGTCGCCGCGGTAGTGCAGGAACATGAACGGCCTGCGCGTGCATCCGGCGATGCGCCGGAGGTTGTCGTCGGTCAGGTCTTCCTTCGCCAGTTTTTCCAGGTGAATGGCGAAGGCGGGCGCGCCCTTGAACTCGCCGTTTTTGACGGTCGCAATGGCGTCCTCCACGGTTTTTTCGCCCAGGATGCAGGTCACGATCGGCCGGGGCAGCGCCAGAAAGGAAGGTCTGTTCATATTATCACCTCACCTTGAGCACGATCTTGCCCACGTGCTTTCCGGAGGCCATCAGCGCCTGCGCCTCCTCGGCCTGCTGAATCGGGAAGATTTTGCAGATGGTGGGTCGGATTTCGCCCGACTCGACCTTCGGCCAGAGGATGTTCACCATGTCGCCCAGGATGCGCCCCTTTTCCTCGGAGGTACGGCTGCGCAGCGTGGTGCCGATCAGGCGGGTTCCGCGCACGTACATGGTCTTGAGGTTGACGTTCGTCACGTCGCCCGCCAGCGTGGCGATCATGATCCAGCGGCCCAGCCGGTTCATGTAGGGCAGGCACTCGCCCACCGCAGAGCCGCCCAGGCAGTCCACCGCGATGTCCACGCCGTGACCCGCTTCCAGCTCCTCCTTCATCGCCTCGGCCAGGCTCTCGCGCCCGGTCACGACCACGCGGTCGGCCTTAAGCGGCGCGATCGATTCGGCGATTTCGTCGGTCAGCACGGTCGTGATCACGCGCGCGCCGAACGCCTTCGCCATCGGAATCGCCACGCTGGCCAGGCCGCTCGCGCCCGCCTGCACCAGCACCGTGTCGCCCGCCTGGAGCCTGCCCTCGACGAACAGGAACAGGTACGCCGCGCCGTACACCTCGGGCAGCGCGGCCGCCTCCTGCATCGACAGGCCCTTCGGAATGGGCATCAGCATCTCGGCGGGCACGGCCACGTACTCCGCGTAGCCGCCGCCGCCCAGCAGCGCGCACACCTCGTCGCCCACGTGCCACTTGCCCTCGGCCGCCGCCTTAGGCCCCAGCTCGCGAATCACGCCCGCCGCTTCCAATCCGAACCAGTCCGGCCAGCCGGGAGGCGGCGGATACTGCCCCGCCCGCTGCAGAAGATCGGCGCGGTTGAGCGCCGCCGCGTGTACCTCCAGCAGCACGTCGCCCTCGCGCAGGGTGGGAGAAGGCACCTCGCTCCAGTGGAGCTTCCCGTCCTTTCCCTTCAAAACCGCATGCATCATTTGACCCCATCCTTTCATCGTCCGGTTTTCGTTTTTCACGCGCCGCGCGGCCGGATTTCCCGGAAGCGCTTGCATTTTCCTGCCCTTATGATATAATATTTCCGGGCGTTCGTCCATGTGGATTTTTGCCCAATTCATGTATAAAACGGAAAGGAGCCGCGCATGATTCACTTTGACCTGACCCAGGCGCACCGCGTGGCCGCCGCCAACTCGCACTATTACGAGCAGCCCACCGAGCCGCTCTATCTCAACCGCGTGCTGCAGTATCACGACCTGATCTACCTCATCGACGGCCGCTGGGCCATCACCGAGGGCGACACCGAGTACCCAATGGAGAGGGACGACGCGCTGCTGCTGACCGCCGGGCATCACCACTATACCCGCCTGCCCTGCGCCCCGCGCACGCGCACCATCTGCCTGCATATTTCCTGCGAACCCGGCGACCGGGAGGACAACCCGCACACGCTGCGCCTGCCCACCCGCATCAGCGCCCGCAGCTGTCCGCAGGTTCGGCAGTACTTCGAGCAGATCGTCGAGACGGCCTGGAGCGACAGGCCGTACCGCGAGGAGCGCCTGAGCGCGCTGTTCAGCCTGCTGGCGCTCTCTCTGGCCGACGCGCGGGAGGCGGGCGACCCCGGCCTGGCCGAGCGCATCATCCAGCTCATACACGCCCAGCCGCACCGCCAGTTTCGCGTCGCCGAGGTGGCCGCTCTGCTCTACGTGAGCCCCAGGACGGTCGAAAACGCCATGCGCCGCGCCGTCGGCATGTCCTTTTCCAAGTACCAGATGAACCGCAAGCTGGAAATGGCCGCGCAGCAGATTTCCGTCGAGCCGGACGTGCGCCTGGCCGAAATCGCCGCCACGCTGGGCTTCTGCGACGAGTTTCACCTGAGCAAGGTCTTCAAGCAGAAGTACGGCGTTTCGCCCTCCCAATACCGCCGCGCGGACAAGATTTAACATTTATCTCTGTGAAAATCATCGCGTTTTCCTCGCGTTCCGCGCCGGTTTGTACTATAATAGATGCATATACGCGGATTTTTCTCAAGGAGGATCACCCCGGTGTCAAAGCATACTTCCCGTCGCGCTTCGCAGGCGCGTTCTCTGATGATATTGGCCGTTTGCGCCGTGTGTCTGCTGCTGGCGGGCGCGGCGGCGCAGTACCTTCTTCCGCTGTCCCCCGCCGGAAGCGCCGCGTCGGACGCGCCGCCCGCCGCTTTCAGCGGCGTGCGCCTGAGCGAGGTCATGTCGGCCAATTCCTCGGCCTTCGCCGACGACAAGGGCAACTACTCCGACTGGCTGGAGATCGAAAACGCGGGCAGTCAGGCGATCGACCTGACCGGCTGGACGCTCACGCTGTCCTCGCAGGAGCTCATGCCCTTCACCTTCGGCAGACAGACCCTCGCCCCCGGCGAGTACCTGCTGATCTTTGCCGACGGCGCGTCGCAGAACACGCCCGGATATTTCCTGCACGCGCCCTACAAGCTGCCCGCGGCGGGCGGAGTCACGCTCACCCTGCGCGACCGGGCGGGCCGCGAGGTGGACAGTGTAGACCTTCCCTCCCTCGAAAAGAACCAGGTCTACGCGCGCAGCCGCCGCGGCGAGTGGGCGGTTTCCTCGATGTACACCCCCTCCCTGCCCAACACGCAGGAATACTACGAGCTGGTGCTCGCCGAGCGCCGAACGGCCGCCGACCCGATCGAGCTGAGCGAGGTCATGGCAAAAAACGCCACCTACGCGATGAACGAGTACGGCGAGTATACCGACTGGATCGAAATCCACAATACCTCGAACCGCGCCGTCAGCCTCTCCGGCTACGCGCTTTCGGACAGCAGCGCCAACCTGCGCAAGTGGATTTTCCCCGACCGCACGCTTCAGCCGGGCGAGTACCTGCTGGTCTACGCCGACGGCCGCGCCTCGACGGGCACGCAGCTGCACGCCTCCTTCCGCCTGAGCGCCGATGGAGAGAGCCTGTACCTGAGCAATCCGGACGGGCAGATCGTGGACACCGTCGCAGCCGGCGCTTTGGCCGCCGACCAGTCTCTTTCCCGCCTGTCTGGCGGCGAGTGGAGCAGCGCCTTCGTGCCCACTCCTGGCTATGAGAACACCGCCTCGGGCGCGGCCCGCCTGGACGACGCCTTCCGCGCTCAAAACAGCGCCGGTCTGTACATCACCGAGGTCATGGCCTCGACCGACTCGACCGACCTTTCCAAGGAGAGCTACGACTGGCTCGAGCTGTACAACGCCTCATCCAATACGATCGACCTGTCCGGCTTCGGCCTGTC
>CAKUFB010000127.1 GCA_934647145.1 uncultured Clostridia bacterium | reverse complement strand
ATTTGAGGCGCGGCACCTGGCCGGGGAGCGTGCTTCCCCGTCCACCAGCTTGTCAAAACCTTTTTTGACAAGCTGAGGGCGGCGGCGGGAAGTTCTCCCCGTCGCCGCGCCTCATTTCGGTCGTTCGCTTATCTGGCCCGTTTCTTTTTGCCCAGGCAGGCCGAGCCGATCAGGCCGAGGACGCTTGCAAGCAGCGTATACCCGAGCGCGCTGCGGCTGCGGTCGCCGGTTTTCGGCACGCCGGCTGCGCCGGTCGCCGGGATTTCGACTGCCGCGCGCTGATGGCCGCAGACGATGCATAGGCGCTCAGCAGGCAGACGGTCATGCCCACGGTCATGAACAGCGTAAAGCGTCTGGCCCGGCCGCTCGAAAAGAACAGCGACAGAATCAGCGGCGTGGCCAGGCAGAGAAAGACGTTCTCGATATAGGTCATTGCGCCCGCACCTCCCGCACGGTCAGCGGCAGCAGCCCCATCAGGCACAGCGTCAGCAGCATGTCCACGGCAAAATAGAGGTTGAAGCGATCGTAGCTGTCCGTGAAGCCTGAAACCACGTACAGAGCCACCTGCAGGCACAGGCACACGAGCAGCAGCGCGTCGATCCCCCGCCCCTTCGCGCCGGAACGCAGCCTGAACGCGGACAGGTAAGCGAGCGCGCCCGCCGTCAGCGCAAACAGCGCGGACACAAAATAGGACGGCCCAAAGATGCGCAGGCACAATATCGCCGCCGCGGCGCACAGCCCGCACGCCGCCGGCAGCCGCTGGAAGCCGGGCTTCATGCCCTGCGTCCGCAGAATCTGAAAGGAGAGATGAAACAGGTACGAGGCCAGCCAGGACAGCTCCGCCACGTAGAAAATGAGCGGCGTGGCGCCCAGTATCGCCAGGTGCAGCACGAAATACAGCGTGCCCATGGAGAAGCAGGCGTAGGCCAGCGCCAGCGTCAGGCAGCGTCGGCTCCTGCAGCGGAGCGCAAACGCGCCGGCGGTCAGCGCGCTTCCTCCCAGCGCCGCCACCTGAAGCAGGTTGTCGAGCAGTTCAAAGCTCATCGCGTTTGTCCTCCCGGCGGGCGCGCTCCTTCCCGCCGCGCAGCCTGTACAGAAGCATGGTCACGCACACGCCCAGCAGGAAGGCCAGAACGCCCATGACGATGTAGCCCAGCGCGCCTGAGCGCCCGATCAGGCTGGCCGCGCCCGGCGTTTCGCCCGCGCCAATCGCGCCTTCGCCCGGCCTGACGCCGCTCAGATGCGCGCCCAGTCCGGCGATCAGCAGCAGGCTGGCCGCGACGCACCCGACGCTCTGCGCGAGCCGCCTGCGCCTCTGCGCCGCCCGCCGCTTCCCGGCCGTCTGTTCGCGAATCAGGCGGACGCGCTCCTCAGTCGTCCTCATCGGTAAATCCCTCCTGAATCAGGGTGGCCTTCAGACCCTGCTTGCCCCGATAGACGAGGTTTCTGACCTGCTGCTCGCTCCTGCGCAGCACGCGCCCCGCCTCTCGATAGCTCATCCCCTCAAGATAGACCAGGTACAGCGCCTCGCGATACTCAGCCCTGAGCGTCTCGAGCGCCGCGTAAAGCCGCCGGTTCCGCTCGCCGCGAAGCAGCTCCCCGTCGGTCAGCACATCGCTGGGCGGCTCAAAGTCCAGCTCGTCCAGCCGAAGAAGGCGCAGCCGCCGCCCCTTCAGGCACCGCAGCGCCAGGTTGCGGGCTGTTCTGTACAGATACGCCCTGAAGCTCCCCTCGCCGCCGAGCGGGCGCTCCTTCGCAAAGAGCTGCGAAAAGGCCTCGATCATCAGATCCTCCGCCTCGTGCAGATCCCTGATATAGCCGTGTACGTAGAGCGTCAGCGCGTCGCCGTAGCGCTCCACCAGCAGCTCGGCGGCGCCCTCGTCGCCCTCCAGATATTGCCTGTACGCGGATTCGTCCGAAATCATGTCAGCCATCCCCCGACCGGTCGATCTGTGCGCCCGCAGAGCAGGCGGCGCATTTTCCGCATGTATTTCGCCGGCGCGGAAATCGCGTTCAACAAAATACATTGTATATGAAGTTCCGGCGCGGTATCAGATACCCGCGGTAAATATTACTCTAACTTTTTCTTTTGTTTACGACACGGTTTATAATGTGCGGCGGACGGTTCGCGCGCCTCGCATCATTTAACATACGCCTCTTGACAGCGCCCGCAGTGACAGAATATAATCTAACCATGTTAGCTAATCGACAGGAGGCGGCATCCACATGGCAGCGCCGGAGGAAATCGAGCAGGTGATCGCGCTCTTACAGAAATCTGTTCCCGGAAACCGCTATCAGCAGGTCAGCAAAACGACGATGGGAATCGGCGCGGTGCTGCTGTTTCTATCCCAGGCGGAGGAGTCGGTCAGCGCCGGTCAGATCAGTCATCACATGGACGTGAGCACGGCCAGGGTCGCGGCGCTGCTGAAAAAAATGGAGAGCAAGCGCCTGATCGTCACCGGGCGCTCCGCGGCCGACGCGCGCGTCACAACGGTTGTCCTGACCGAATACGGCCGCCAGGTCTTTGCGCAGATGGAGGCCGAGCTCCATCACAAAATCGCCTGCCTGATCGACCGGATCGGCCTGCAGCGCCTGATTGAGTTTACAAATATCTCCGCGGAAATACAGACTGTACTGGGCGAAAAGCCGGCAGGTCTCGTCAGGCGGCGCTGATCCGCCGGCGCGCGTCGATTTCGCCCTTTACCAAAATACGGCCAGAGGGATGGCACAGGCAGAAAGGATGGGACGCTGAATGCCCATCAGAGAAATGATCATGAATCAGTTTGCTTTAGGAGTGGACGTCGGCTCCACGACAGTGAAGTGCGTGCTGACGAAGAACGGCGAGATCGTCTGCCAGGACTACCGGCGGCATCTGTCCCGGGTTCGGCAGACGACGCTGCAGATGCTGCGCGAAATCGAGGCGCAGTTCCCGTCCATCCGCGTCTCGGCGGTGCTCTCGGGCTCGGCGGGACTTGGGCTGGCGCAGGGCGCAGGTCTCCCCTTCGTGCAGGAGGTGTACGCCACCGGCAGGGTGGTGGAGAAATACGCGCCGGATACGGGCATGGTGATCGAGCTGGGCGGCGAGGACGCGAAGGTCATCTTCTTCGACGGCGGCATGGACGAGCGCATGAACGGCACCTGCGCCGGCGGCACGGGCGCGTTCATCGACCAGATGGCGGTGCTGCTGGACATGTCCGTGGCCGAGATGGATCGCGCCAGCCTGGAGGCGGAGCAGATCTACCCCATCGCCTCCCGCTGCGGCGTGTTCGCCAAGAGCGACATCCAGCCGCTGCTCAATCAGGGCGCGAAGAAGTCGGACATCGCGGCGAGCATCTATCAGTCGGTGGTCAACCAGACCATCACCGGCCTGATTCAGGGGCGCAGGATTCGCGGCAGGGTCATGTTCCTCGGCGGGCCGCTGTACTACTGCGACGGCCTCAAGCGGCGTTTTCAGGAGACGCTGGGCCTTGCGGACGAAAACGCGCTCTTCCCGGAATACGCGCTCTACGCCGTGGCCATGGGCGCGGCGCAGTGCGCCTCCGGCCGGGAAACCTGCGCGCTGAGCGAGCTGATCGAGCGCGTGGAGCAATGCGCCCGCGCGGAGAACACCGGCGCGGGACGGCTTCCGGCGCTGTTTGAGGATGAAAAGAGCTATCGCGAGTTCCTCGCGCGCCACGAAAAGGCCGCCGTGCCCCGGCGCTCTCTCGAGGATTACAGCGGCCGGGCGTGGCTGGGCGTCGACTGCGGCAGCACGACCACCAAGCTCGTGCTCATCGCCGAGGATCGCTCCATCCTGTACACCTACTACGGCTCCAATCACGGCAATCCCGTCACGCTCGTGCGCGAGCAGCTGATGGAGATCGAGCGGCGCTGTCAGGGGCATGTCGAAATCTGCGGCTGCGCGGCCACCGGCTACGGCGAGGATCTGATTCGCCACGCCTTCCACGCCGACGAGGGCGTGGTCGAGACCATCGCCCACTATACCGCGGCAAAGTATTTCCAGCCGGACGTGGACTTCATACTGGACATCGGCGGGCAGGACATCAAGTGCTTCCGCATCCGCAATGGCGCCATCGACAGCATCATGCTCAACGAGGCCTGCTCCTCGGGCTGCGGCTCGTTCATCGAGACCTTCGCCAGCGCCATGGGCTACACCGCGGCGGAGTTCGCGGAGCTGGGCGTGTTCGCGGAGGCGCCGGTGAACCTGGGCTCGCGCTGCACGGTGTTCATGAATTCGTCGGTGAAGCAGTCCCAGAAGGACGGCGCGTCGGTGGAGGACATCTCCGCGGGGCTGTCCATCAGCGTGGTGAAAAACGCGCTGTACAAGGTCATCCGCGCGGTTTCGCCCAAAGAGCTGGGCGAGCGCATCGTGGTGCAGGGCGGCACCTTCTTCAACAACGCGGTGCTCCGGGCCTTCGAGCGGGAAATCGACGCGCAGGTCGTGCGCCCGACCATCGCGGGGCTGATGGGCGCCTACGGCGCGGCGCTGCACGTGATGAAGTGCGAAAGGAGCGGCCTATTGAACCTTGAGCAGCTGGAGCGGTTCGAGCATCACTCCGCCGCGGCTACCTGCGGCGGCTGCGCCAATCACTGCCGGCTGACGATCAACCGCTTTGCCGGCGGCGAGCGGTTCATCTCCGGCAACCAGTGCCAGCGCGCGCTGGGCGGCAAGGCGGGAAGCGAGCTGCCCGATCTGCACGAATGGAAGCGCGAGTATCTCAAGAGCCTGAAGCCCGCGCCCGGCAGGCGCGGTGTGATCGGCATTCCCATGGCGCTGTCCACCTACGAGCTGGCGCCGCTGTGGCACGGCCTGTTCACCTCGCTGGGCTTCGAGGTGCGCTTTTCGGCGCTGTCCAACCGCGCGACCTACGAAAAGGGCCAGTTCTCCATCCCCTCCGACACCGCCTGCTATCCCGCAAAGATCATGCACGGGCACATGGAGGAGCTGCTGGAGATGGGCGCTGCCACGCTGTTCTATCCGGAGCTGACCTACAACGTCGACGAGGGCGCGTCGGACAACCACTACAACTGCCCCGTGGTCGCCTATTACGCCGAGCTGCTCCAGGGCAACATGGAGGCGCTGAGGGACGCGCGCTTCCTCCATCCGCAGCTGTGCCTGGACGACGCGCGGTCGCTGAGCCGCACGCTCTATCCCGCGCTGCGCGCGCTGGATTCCTCCATCACCCGGCGAGAGGTCGCGCGGGCGGCGAAGGCGGGCTTTGCGGCCTACGAGGACTATAAACGGAGCCTGCGCCGGCAGGGCGAGGCCGCGCTGGACTACGCCCGGACGCACGGCAAGCGGACGGTCGTCCTCGCCGGAAGGCCGTATCACATCGACCCGGAAATCGGCCACGGGATCGACCGGCTGATCACGTCGCTGGACTGCGTCGTGGTCAGCGAGGACAGCGTGTGCCATCTGGCGCCCGCGCAGTCGGTACACGTGCTGGATCAGTGGACGTTCCACGCCCGCCTCTATCGCGCGGCGGCCTTCGCCGCGGCGAACGAGGACGTGGAGCTGGTGCAGCTGGTCTCCTTCGGCTGCGGCGTGGACGCGATCACCACCGACGAGGTGTGCGCCATCCTCGAGCGCGCCGGCCGGTACTATACACAGATCAAGATCGACGAAATCACCAATCTCGGCGCGGTGCGCATCCGGCTGCGCAGCCTGCTGGGGGCGCTGGAGGAGAGAAACTGATATGCAGGACAAGAGCTACATTCCGTTTACCGAAGAAATGAAGCGGGAATACACCATTCTCGTGCCCAACATGCTGCCCATGCACTTCAAGCTGATCATCAGCGTGCTGGAGACCTACGGCCTGCACATGGAGCTTC
Organism: uncultured Clostridia bacterium; assembly: GCA_934647145.1. GTDB lineage: Bacteria > Bacillota > Clostridia > Christensenellales > Aristaeellaceae > CAKUFI01. The sequence continues at coordinate 1,587 of CAKUFB010000127.1, read as the reverse complement.
TGCGGAACGAGGGGCCGCAGATTGCGGAGACGGGGCTGAAATACACCCACAACGACGCGTGCTACCCCGCCATTCTGGTCATCGGCCAGTTCATGGACGCGCTGCTCTCGGGAAAATATGATCCCCACAGGACGGCGCTGATCATGTTCCAGACGGGCGGGGGCTGCCGCGCCTCGAACTACATCTCGCTGATCCGCAAGGCGCTCAAGCGGGCAGGCATGGAGTACGTCCCGGTCATCTCCTTCAGCCTGGCGGGCATCGAGAAGCATCCGGGCTTTCAGCTGTCGCCGCGAACCTACCACCGGCTGCTGTACGCGGTTTTGTACGGCGATCTGCTGATGAACCTGGTCAACCAGGTGCGGCCCTACGAGAAGGCCGCCGGCCAGGCCGAGGCGGAGGCCGACCGCTGGACGCAGCGCCTCGGCCGGGAACTGGGCACGTCCCGCCGCGTCCGCACGCGCCGCATCCGCGAAAACTACCGCGCGATGGTCGAGGCCTTCAAGGCGATCCCGATGGAGCGCAGGCCGCGCCCCAAGGTGGGCGTCGTGGGCGAGATCTTCGTCAAGTATTCGCCCCTGGCCAACAACCAGCTGGAGCGATTCCTGATTCAGGAGGGCGCGGAAACCGTCGTGCCGGGTCTGATCGACTTCTGCCTGTACGCCGTGTACAACACCCTCTCCGAGCATGAGCTCCTCCATCGCGGCGCGCTGAAGCACGCGGCGGCGCTGCCGGTCTATCGCCTGCTCCTGCGCAAGCGAGAGGAAATCAACCATGCGCTGCGAGAAAGCGGCGTGTTCGACGGCGTCGCCCCCTTCGAGCAGGTAGTGGAAGGGGCCCGAGCCGTCATTTCGCCGGGCGTGAAGATGGGCGAGGGCTGGCTTCTGCCGGCGGAAATGCTGGAGCTGGCGCATTCAGGCTGCAAGAACATCGTCTGCGCCCAGCCCTTCGGCTGCCTGCCCAACCACATCTGCGGCAAGGGCATGATGAAGCCGATCCGGGAGCTTTGCCCGGACGTGAACATCGTCGCCATCGACTACGACGCGGGCGCCAGCCGCGTCAATCAGGAAAACAGGCTCAAGCTGATGCTGGCCAACGCGGTCATGTAGCGGCGGCGTTCAATCGCCTCAGGCTGCTGTTGGCGTCCGGAATGTCATGGGCGCAGGAAAGCGGCGATCGTTTTAGTCAGGAAAAGGACTGCGCTCCGGTGTATTACGGCTGTTAATTCATACAGGGGGTATACGTTTTTAACCGCATCAGACAGAAATAAACCATATGCGCTGCCCGTCCCCGCACCATGTTGAGGCAGGCAGGACGCTGCGGTATGGCGAGTCGAGGAAGGGAAAGCGCTTTGACCGGACGGGTATCCCCCTCGCGCCGACATGCTCTGCCTAAAAGCAGCCCGCGGAGAAGCCCATCAGCCGCCTGACGGCGACAGCTCCCCTTTCAGGAGAGCACTGCCGCCTTTTCTATCGCAAGGTTGGTATATAATACAGGGAGTCTCTCCCCAGATATTGCGCCCGGCGGCCTTGCCGCCGGGCGCGGGGGGGGGGGGGGGGGGGGGGGGGGGGGGGGGGGGGGGGGGGGGGG
>CAKUFB010000126.1 GCA_934647145.1 uncultured Clostridia bacterium | reverse complement strand
GCCTGCGACAGCGCGAGGTTCAGCGGAATGGCGCACAGCCTGACCAGCGAAGAAAGACAGCATATCTTCTTCATGTATCCGCGCGAATCATCGGTCATCATATTTTCCCTCCCTGAGATACTCCGCCGGCGTGCGACACCCAATCGACTCGCAGCAGGCGCCCTTCCCGGAAAAGCGTTCATTCAATAGCGGCATACTTTATTCTTTTTCGTCATATTTTTATGGTAACACGCGATTCGCATGCCGTCAAGCGCTTTCAGCTTCAGGGAAATCAAGGCCGGCGATAACTCAATGTATTGTGGTCATTTCGATTATTATAACCACCTCTTGCACTGCCGTTTGTTTCGTCGAGCAAATTCTGCCTGTTGAAGCGACAGGTTTTCGGCCAAGTGCGATTTCATGCGCCTGACCGGCGTGCGCTGCATGTCATAATACCCGTCTTGTCATCAGATTCAGATGAACCTTCCGGTTATGCTCTCCCTGCTGCTCCGAATGTCGTCCTGCGAGCCGCGGGCGACGATTCGCCCGCCCTCCTCGCCGCCCTCCGGCCCCATGTCGATGAGGTAGTCGGCGCTGCGGATGACGTCCAGATCATGCTCGATGACGACGACCGTCGCGCCGTTGCCGATCAGGGCGTCGAACACCTTCAGCAGCGTCTCCACATCCTGCGGGTGCAATCCGATGGTCGGCTCGTCGAACACGAAAACCGAATCCGTCTGCTTCCTGCCCATCTCGCTGGCCAGCTTCAGCCGCTGCGCCTCGCCGCCGGAGAGGGAGGGCGTTTCCTCGCCCAGCGTCAGGTAGCCCAGCCCCAGATCGCGCAGAATTTCCAGCTTCGGCCTGACCGAGCCCATGTGGCGACAGTAATGCAGCGCGGTGCTTACATCCATATTCATCAGCTCCGGCAGGGAGCGCGCCTCGCCGTCCTTATTGGCATAGCGGATCCGCTTTGCCTGCTTCCCATAGCGCGACCCGCGGCACTCCGGGCAGGGAATGTCCACGTCCGGAAGGAACTGAACGTCCAGTGAGATCGTTCCCGTTCCGTCGCAGACCGGGCAGCGCAGGCTGCCCGTGTTGTAGGAAAAATCGCCGGCCTTCAAGCCCAGCCGCTTTGCCTCCGCCGTTCTGCCGTAGATCTTTCGCAGCTCGTCATGCACGTTCGCATAGGTGGCGACCGTGGAGCGCACATTTACGCCGATGGGCGTCGCGTCGATCAGCTTGACCTGATGGACGCCGTCCGCTTCGATCTTTCTGACATGATCGGGCATCCGCCTGCCATAGCAGAGGGCCTCCAGCGCGGGGACAAGGCTTTCCAGCACCATGGTGGTCTTGCCCGAGCCGGACACGCCGGTGATCACGGTCAGCCGGCGCCTGGGAATGTCCACCGTCAGCGGCTTGACCGTATGGATGGAATCGGTCTCCATGTGGATGACGCCGTCCGAAAAGTCAGGCTTTCGCTCCGGATTGCTCCCGGCGGCGGCCGCGCCGGACAGATACGGCCCGATCACGGAGGCCTTGTCCTCCGCAATGCCCTGTATCGTCCCCTCGGCGATTACGGTACCGCCGTCCGCTCCCGCGCCCCGCCCCATTTCGATGAGCCAGTCGGATTCCTTCAGTATCTGCGTGTCATGATCGACCAGAATGACGGAGTTTCCGTCGGCGACCAGATCGTGCATCACGCCGTTCAGACCCACGATGTTCGCCGGGTGCAGGCCGATGGAGGGCTCGTCCAGCACATACAAAACGCCGGTCGTCCGGTTGCGCACCGCCCGGGCCAGCTGCATCCGCTGCCGCTCTCCGGTGGATAGCGTGGAGGACGCTCTGTCCAGCGTCAGATAGCCCAGCCCCAGGTCCATCAGCCTTGCGGCGACCTCCTGATAGGACTCGCAGATGTTTTGCGCCATGTTCCGCATTTCCTCCGGCAGCGACTCCGGCACGCGCCGTACCCACGCAACCGAATCCTTCAGCGTCATCCGGCAGGCGTCCGCCAGCGAAATGCCCATCAGCCGCGGCGCTCGAGCCTCCTCCGAAAGCCGTGTGCCGCGGCAATCCGGGCAAATATCCTCCTTCAGGAACTTTTCGACCCGCTTCATGCCCTTTTCGTCCTTGACCTTCGCAAGAGCATTTTCTACGGTATAGACGGCGTTGAAATAGGTGAAATCCAGTTCACCCGCCTGATTGGAGTTCTTGTTGTGATAGAAAATGTGCTTTTTCTCAGCAGGGCCATGGAACACGATCTCTTTTTCCCGTTCGGTCAGATCCCGGAACGGCACGTCCGTGCGCACACCCATCTCCCGGCAAATATCGGTCATCAGCGACCACATCAGGCTGTTCCACGGCGCAACCGCTCCCTCGTCGATGGTCAGAGAGTCGTCCGGCACCAGCGTATCCAGATCAACGGTGCGGACAACGCCGGTGCCGCCGCAGCGCTTGCACGCTCCGGTGGAGTTAAACGCAAGGTCCTCCGCGCCCGGCGCGTAGAAATGCGCGCCGCATTCCGGGCAGACCAGCTCTCCGTTCATCGCCGCCACGCTGATGCTGGGCTTTACATAGTGACCGTTGGGGCAGCGGTGGCTGGAAAGGCGGGAGAACATCAGCCGCAGGCTGTTGAGCAGCTCCGTCCCCGTCCCGAAGGTAGAGCGGATGCCGGGAACGGCGGGCCTCTGGTGCAGGGCAAGGGCGGCGGGGACATACAGCACCTCGTCCACATCGGCGCGCGCCGCCTGCGTCATGCGCCGGCGTGTGTAGGTGGACAGCGATTCCAGGTATCGCCGGGAGCCCTCGGCGTACAGCACGCCCAGAGCCAGCGAGCTTTTCCCGGAGCCGGACACGCCCGCAATGCCCACGATCCCGTTTAGGGGAATGTCCACATCGATGTTTTTCAGGTTGTGAACTCTGGCTCCTCGGACCTCGATTTTTGTCGGTTTGTCTTTCATATTCATACTGTTCCCTCCGTTGGCGCAGGATTTGGCAGCTTCTTCAAATATGCCATAGCGCCGATGACTGTGGATGATACCCTGAGCGCAGCGTCAATGGCAGGCGATAGCTGCCGTTCAGGCTGATGCAATGTACGGGCATTTGAGGACGTCAGGCAGGCGGATATCGCAGGTATCCCGAGTTTCCTGCGGAACTGCAGTGCTGACCGTTGTGTTTTATCGTATAACAGGCTGTTTAGCCGGCCGGAGCGTACCGGGGCGGTCATGGCAGCGTTTGAAAACCTGAATGATCGCAAGCAGCCAGCCCGATGTATGTCAGGCTGGCGTTGAGCTGAACGCTCATCGCATACGCAGGGGGAAGCGCCCCGAGGATAGGCGGAAAAGGCATCGCCCGGCGCGCCGTTGAATTGTGGCTTTCGTATTACTTTTCCGCCAGCCTGCCGTCCCGCAGCGTCATGCAGCGATAGCCCTTCATATCGGTTCTGCGGTGCGAGACGCAGAGGACGGCGCAATCCTCCGGCAGCAGCCTGACGAGGTTGAGAATCTGCTCCTGCCGGACAGCATCCTGGCTCGAGGTCGGCTCGTCCAGCAGAAGAACGTCCGGCTTCAGCAGCAGAATCCTGGCAAAAGCGATGCGCTGCGCCTGCCCGGTCGAGACGTTGCCGCCCACGGAATCAATCACCGTATCATAGCCGTTTGCAAAGCCCCTAATGTCCGCGTGAACGCCCGCGTCTCGCGCTGCCTGCTCAATTTCCGCATCGGACGCATCCGGCCTGCCCATGCGGATGTTTTCACGCACGCTGATCGGCGCAATCACCGGAACCTGCGGAAGCGTGGCCACGTGCCGCCGCCATTCGTCAAGCGGTATTTCCTGAGCCGGAATGCCGTTGGCCGTCAGCGTGCCCTGAACGGGCGAATAGAGCCTCTCGATCAGTCCCAGCAGCGTCGATTTGCCGCAGCCGGATTCGCCCGAGAGCAAAATGCGATCGCCGCTCTTCAGTGAGAGGTTGAGGTTGCTGAGAACCCTGTGACTTTGCCCCGCGTATTCATAGGCTGCGCCGCGGAGCTCCAGCGTTCTAATCCGTCCCAGCACCGCTTGCTTCTCCGGCGCCTCCGCCTTATCAAGTGTTTCAAAATATCGCTGCGCGCCCGCGACGTGGCTGGGCGCCGCCTGCATCACGTCATAGGCCGCGTCGAAAACCTGCGGATTCGCCTGATAGCCCATGTTGTGTATTGCCAGCGTGCTCTTTGCCGCGTCCGCATTTCCCAGTCCCGACGCGCTGATCGCTTCCATCGCATTATTGCCCATGTCGTTGAACAGATTGTTTGTGAACTCCATGAGCGCGCTCCAGAATGCCTGCTTTTTCTTGATCCCGTAGAGCGCTTCATTGTCCGCCGTAAACCGCGCCGTCAAAAAGGCCTGCGCGTCATAGCTCTTCAGGCTGGCGAGCGACTGCATCACCGACGTGATATTGTTCGTCACCTTTGTCAGACTGGCCTGCTCCGCTCGGGCGCGAGTGTCGAGCCGCATCATGATGCGATAGAGCAGCAGCAGGCGAATCATGCCGGCCAGCAGCAGAAACGCGAGCAGTATGGGACTGAGCCAGGCTACATAGCCGAATACGATGACCGCCGCCACCGCAAGCCGGATCAGGCTGCGCAGCAGTGTCCCGACAATGCCCGACGCAGCCGGCAGCGCATGCACATACGCGGCATTGACCTCGCTCTCATCCGCCTGCGCCCCGTCGAAGGGATAGGCGAACATCCGGCTGATAAATCGGCTGCGCATGGACAGCTGAAGCTGTGCATAGCGCGTATCCAACAGGTATGCGATATAGGCGTTTGCTGCCAGATCGCCCGCCATGGACAATGCGTACAGACCGATGCTGAGGACAAGCAGCGAAACGTTCCTCGCCTCCACGGCGCGTTTCAGCAGCAAAAAGGCCTCGGGGAACAGCACAACCAGAAAGACGAGCGCCAGTCCGTTGAGCTGCAGACCAGCCGTCCAGCTTCCCTTGTTCGGAGCGTCGCGCCAAACCCGCCTGATCGCCTCGGTACAATTTCTTATATACTTCATTTGATCGTATCCCCCTTCGCGTCAATCTCTTCCGGCGGTGAACAGCTCTCGATAGGCGCCGCTGCGAGTCAGCAGCTCTTCATGCGCAGCGCATGGACAGCCGCCTTTATCAAACGCCAGGACTCGATCAAACTCCGGCGCGCGCTCCAGCCTGTGGGAGATCATCACCAGAGTGACGTCAGGCAGAGCGCTGAACAGATTGGAGATCAGACGCGTTTCGGTGGCCGCGCCAAGGCCGCGCGTGATCTCGTCCAGCAGCAGAATCCGCGGCTGATGCAGCACCGCGCGGGTCAGGGCCAGCCGGGCGGCCTGTCCTTCGGAAAGCGCGCTGCCGGCAGACATGACCGCGTCCAGCCCGCCGTCCACGCTCTCGAGCACCTGATCGAACAGGCAGATCCGCGCGGCCGTCATGATCTGCTCGTCGGTGAATGCGCGCCCAAGGGTCAGATTCTCTCGAATCGTGCCGTTCAGCAGCCGAACGTCCGGAGAAATATAGACGACGTGCTTCCAAAGCGCCTTCCGGTTCCAGTCCTCTATCTCGCTGCCCAGTATCCTGACTTTTCCGGCATTTGCCCGCAGATAGCCGACGAGCAGCCTGAGCAGCGTGCTCTTGCCGCAGCCGCTCGCGCCGGTGATCAGGAGGCGTTCTCCCCTGCCAATCGTCAAATTCAATCCGTCAATTACCGGCGAACCCGGCGCATCCGGATAACCAAACGACAGCTCGCTAAGCTCTATGGCCGGCGCATCCGCGACAGGAGCCTCAACCGTTCCCCACTCGCTTTCCCGTTCAAGATTTAGTATTTCATCCACTCGTTCGCAGGCTGCCAGTCCGCCCAGCGTATCGCCAATGTGAGCGGGCAGGAGAAACAGCAGCATATCAAAGCGCGTCACGGCCGCAGTGAAGGCCAGCAGCCGCCCCATCGTCATCTCGCCCTTGAAAATGAGCAGCGCGCCCATAGCAAACACGCCGACCGGCGGAATCACAGACAGAAGCCGCGTCAGCTGCATACTGCGGCGGGCTGCAATCTCCTTTTTCTCCGCCTCATACGCCGCCTGCGCCGTCCCCTCGAACCATTTGCAGGCGCCGTCATGAAGTCCGCCCGCCACATAACTCTTCCGATTGTTCAAAATGTGCATGGCCGCCGCCATGGAATCTCCGGCCGCAGAGAGCGAACGTCCCCGCCGATTGCCCAGCGCTGCAGCCGCCTTCGAGCCGAAATAGACGCACAGTGGAAAACTCACGATATACACGAACGACAGCTTCACATCGATGGTCAGGCAGTACAGGAGCGCGATCATGCCCGCGGCCGCCTCGGAAATGAGCGCCGGAACACTCTTAAAAAAGGCCGTGCACGTCTGAAACACGTCCTTGAACATTCTCGACTGGAAATCGCCGTTGGGAATGGCCGCCAGCTTATCCAGCGGCGCATCCAGAAGGCGCGCAAACATCTCCGAACGCAGCCCGCGCTGCATATGCTGTACGACCCAGCTCGTATATAGCGAGCGCAGCGCGCCCATGCTGACGCAGACCACGGTCGAGCCGATCAGTATAAGCTGGGTATTCAGGCGAAGCGCCTGATCCCCGACCAGCACGCTGTCCACCAGCGTCCCTGTAATACTGCCTATAAACGCCGGAATCAGATAGACAGGAATCGTGATCAAGACCTGCAGGACGGCATAGATCACATCCTTCTTCATCCTTCGATATCCCGCCAGTATCCTCTTCACGGTCGTCATTCTTTCGTCCTCCTGTCAGTCACAATCTGATTGACGCAGTGTATGGCATCGGTCGTTTTTGATTATATAGCAAAGCTGCTCGGACTGCAAGCGGCCGCGGTGAAAAATCTTGAAAAATGCAAAAAGAAGTCCTCATGCTTTGTAACAAAACATGAGGATTTCGTTGGCTAATCTGGTGAACTATGACACAGGGGACGATGCACCCGGCTGGACGCAATAGCAGGTGCATTTGCATCCGGATGCTTACAGAGCAATCACGGATCTGCAATTAGTCTAATCGACTTACAAATAAGTCACTATCATAGCGCATGTGAAAACCACTGAAAAAGTCAGTTCTGAAAGTCAGTTTTGAAAAGGACTGGCTTTTTCGGTTGTAAAATGGTAAAATGGGGTGAGAAAGGCGGGAAGAAGATGCTGAAAACGGTGGTACAGACAGAGATGAGCCTGTCGCCATACGAAGGGTTGTATGAGGCGATCATCCCATCGAATCATATGCTGCGCAGACTGAAGGAAAACATCGATTTCAGTTTTGTAAATCCGATGCTGAGGAAACAGTACTGCGAAGCGTTTGGGCGGCCGGCAAAAGAGCCGGAAATGATGTTCAAGCTGTTGTTTTTGAAAAAGCTGTATGATTTATCGGACGAAAGGCTGATATCCAGCGCGCAGACGGATATGGCGTACAAGTATTTT
>CAKUFB010000125.1 GCA_934647145.1 uncultured Clostridia bacterium | reverse complement strand
GGTCAAGGGCAAGGTGGACGCGTGGGTCATCGACGACCTGACCGCCGCCGAAATGGTCGCCGCCTACAACGCCGAAAGCGAGACCAAGCTGGTCATCCTCTCCGAGGCCATGACCACCGAGCCCTACGCCTTCGCCTTCAAGAAGGGCAGCGACGATCTGGTCGCCAAGATCAATGAGATCCTGGCCGCGCTGGTCGCCGACGGCACCGTCGCCGAACTCTTCGCCCAGTACGAAGCGCCCTACACCTCCCCGCTGACCGATGAGTAACGAGGGGAAACGTTCGAGAGGCCGCCTTTTTGAAAAAGGCGCCTCTCGAGCTCTCCCGGAAAACACTTTGATCCGCGAATCAAACGATAAAAAAGAAGCGTGATTCCCCGAATGCGGCGTGGGGCTGGGGAGTCTTGATCGCGTCGAATGGCCTCCCATGAAAGGGGAGGTGTCCGCGAAGCGGACGGAGGGGTTCCCAAACGAAGAAATCAGGAACTTGAACCTATGGTTCCCAATTTCGTGTTCTATCCGGCGGTAGCAACCGGGTGCAGGCTCAGCCTGCCGGCAGCAAGTGGAACCGGGCACTGCCCGGCGTCGGCAATGCCGACACGAGTTTTCCGGGGACTCCCGGAAAACCGAAGACTTCGGCCGCTTCAATCTATGGCGGCCGACAGTCGTCGAGAGAACCCGCGGCAGCAGGTGGAAGTCGGCACTGCCGACCGAAAGGAGTTATATATACGTGAATGCATGGACGCAGAAGCTCTATGAGACCTTCATAGAGACAAAATACTATAAACTGATGCTCCAGGGGTTCGGCAACACGCTGCTGATTACCCTGGGCGCGCTGGCGATCGGCGTCATCATCGGCACGCTGGTGGCGGTGGCCAAGTACTACGCGGAGGACATCCCGGCGCTCAAGCCGCTCACGATGCTGTGCGACCTGTACGTGACGGTCATTCGCGGCATCCCGGTGGTGGTGCTGCTGCTGATCTTTTACTTCGTCATCATGGCCTCGGCCGACGGCGTCACGGTAGCGATACTGACCTTCGGCATCAACTCGGGCGCGTACATGGCCGAGCTGGTGCGCAGCGGCATCAACGCGGTCGATCCGGGCCAGATGGAGGCCGGGCGCAGCCTGGGCATGAGCAAGCTGCAGGCGATGGAGAAGATCGTGCTGCCCCAGGCGGTGCGCAATATCCTGCCCGCCATCGGCAACGAGCTGATTGCGCTGCTGAAGGAGACCTCGGTCGCGGGCTACGTGGCGGTGGTCGACCTGACGCGCGCGGGCAACCTGGTCAGGAACAACACCTACGACGCGGTGAACCCGCTTCTGACCGTGGCGGTGGTCTACCTGAGCCTGGTGGTGCTGCTGAGCAGGCTGCTGGTGCTGTTTGAAAGGAGGCTGAACCGGAGTGCTAAGCGTTAGAGGACTGACGAAGAGCTTCGAGGGCGTGGACGTGCTCAGGGGCGTGGACGCGGACGTGAACAGGGGCGACGTGATCTGCGTGATCGGGCCGTCCGGCTCGGGCAAGAGCACCTTTCTGCGCTGCCTGAACCTGCTGGAAAAGCCCAGCGGCGGGCAGATTTTCTTCGAGGGAATCGAGCTGACCGGCAAATATGTCGACCTGGACAGGCACCGGCAGAAGATGGGCATGGTGTTTCAGCAGTTCAACCTGTTCCCGCACATGACCATCCTGGAAAACCTGACCTGCGCGCCGATGCTGCTCAAGAAGATCCCGCGCGATCAGGCCGAGGAAAAGGCGATGAGCCTGCTGAGCCGCGTAGGGCTTTCCGACCGGGCGGGCGCGTATCCGGCGCAGCTCTCCGGCGGGCAGAAGCAGCGCGTGGCCATCGTGCGGGCGCTGTGCATGGAGCCGGACGTGATGCTGTTCGACGAGCCGACCTCGGCGCTCGACCCCGAGATGGTGGGCGAGGTGCTGGACGTGATGAAGGAGCTGGCCCGGGGCGGCATGACCATGGTGGTCGTGACCCACGAGATGGGCTTCGCGCGGGAGGTTTCCAGCCGCGTGCTGTTCCTGGACGGCGGCGTGATCGCCGAGGAGGGCGCGCCGCAGCAGATTTTCGGCGCGCCGAAGAGCGAGCGGCTGCGCAGCTTCCTCAATAAAGTGCTGTAACGGAGGACTATACACATGAGCATGAAGGGCAGAAGCTTTCTAAAGCTGCTGGACTATACCCCCGCGGAAATCGACGAGCTGCTGACGCTGGCGGCGCGCCTGAAGTCCATGAAAAAGGCCGGTACGCCCCATCGCCTGTGCGAGGGCAAAAACATCGCGCTGATCTTCGAAAAGACCAGCACCCGCACCCGCTGCAGCTTCGAGGTGGCGGCCTGTGACCTGGGCATGGGCGTGACCTACCTCGACCCCTCCGGCTCGCAGATCGGCAAAAAGGAATCGATCGCCGACACGGCGCGCGTGCTGGGCAGGCTGTACGACGGCATCGAGTACCGCGGCTACGGCCAGGAGATCGTCGAGGAGCTGGCGAAATACGCGGGCGTGCCGGTCTGGAACGGCCTGACCAACGAATTCCACCCCACACAGATTCTGGCCGACTTCCTGACCATCCGGGAGCGCTTCGGGCGGCTTCAGGGCGTAAAGCTGGTGTACCTGGGCGACGCGCGCTACAACATGGGCAATTCGCTGATGGTGGGCGCGGCCAAGATGGGGCTGCAATTCGTGGCCTGCGCGCCGAAGGAATATATGCCCGACCCCGCGCTGATCGCGGCCTGCCGGGAAATCGCGAAGGACACCGGCGCATCGCTCTCCTTTGAGACCGACCCGATGAAGGCGGTCAGGGACGCGGACGCGCTGTACACCGACGTGTGGGTGTCCATGGGCGAGCCGGAAAGCGTCTGGCAGGAGCGCATCGCGGCGCTTTCGCCCTATCAGGTCAACCGGACGCTGATGGACGCGGCGGGCAAAAGCGCGGTGTTTATGCACTGCCTGCCCGCGTTTCACGACCTGAAGACCGCCATCGGCCGCGCCATGGGCGAGAAATTCGGCCGCACCGAGATGGAGGTCACCGACGAGGTATTCGAGAGCGCGCAGTCGATCGTCTTCGACGAGGCGGAAAACCGCATGCACACCATCAAGGCCGTGCTGCTGGCGACGCTCAGGGGGAGTATGGAGTAATCTATGGAAAAGGCATATCTCGTGCTGCAGACCGGCGAGGTGTTCGAGGGCGTTTCGTTCGGCGCGCCCGTCGAGCGGACCGGCGAGCTGGTGTTCACCACCGGCATGTGCGGCTACATCGAAACGCTGACCGACCCCAGCTACTATGGCCAGATCGTGCTGCAGACCTTCCCGCTGATCGGCAATTACGGAATCATTCCGGAGGACTTCGAGGGTCAGTGCCGCGTGAGCGGCTACGTAGTGCGCGAGGCGTGCGAGCACCCGTCCAACTTCCGCAGTCAGGGCACGCTGGACGAGTTTCTGAAGGCGCAGGGCGTGCCCGGCATTTCGGGCGTGGACACCCGCGCGCTCACCCGCATCCTGCGCGAGCACGGCACGATGAACGCCCGCATCTGCCGGACGCCGCCTGAAAATCTGGGCGACGTCGCCTCCTATCGCATCGTGGGCGCGGTCGAGGCGGTCACATCGCCTGTCGTGCGGGCGCTGCCGCCCGAGGGCGAAAAGACCTGCCGCGTGGCGCTGATCGACTACGGCGCGAAGGCAAACATCGCGCGCGAGCTGCAAAAGCGCGGCGCGGAGGTGATCGTGCTGCCCGCCTCCGTCACCGCGGGCGAGGTGCTCTCGCTTCAGCCGGACGGCCTGATGCTCTCCAACGGCCCGGGCGACCCGGCAGAGTGCCTGGAGCAGATCGAGACGCTCCGGCAGCTGGCCGGAAGACTCCCCACCTTCGGCATCTGTCTGGGGCATCAGCTGCTGGCGCTGGCTCTGGGCGCGAAGACCGGCAAGCTCAAGTACGGCCACCGCGGCGGCAATCAACCGGTCAGGGATCTGGTCACCGGGCGCACCTGCGTCACCAGCCAGAACCACGGCTACGCGGTGCTTTCGGACAGCCTGCCCTGCGGACAGCTGCGCTTCGTCAACGCCAACGACCAGACCTGCGAGGGCATCGACTACCCCGAAATCAACGCCTTTACCGTGCAGTTCCACCCCGAGGCGCGCTCGGGCCCGCACGACTGCAATTTCCTCTTTGACCGCTTTTTTGAACAGATGGGAGTGAGCACGCATGCCGCGCAATGAAGACATCCGCAAGGTGCTGGTGATCGGCTCCGGCCCGATCGTCATCGGTCAGGCGGCCGAGTTCGACTACGCCGGGGCGCAGGCCTGCCGCGTGCTGCGCGAGGCGGGCGTGAACGTGGTGCTGGTCAACTCGAACCCGGCCACGATCATGACCGACCGCGCGCTGGCCGACGAGATCTACCTCGAGCCGCTGACCGCCGAGACCGTGCGGCGCATCATCGAGAAGGAGCGTCCGGACAGCCTGCTGGCGGGTCTGGGCGGGCAGACCGGCCTGACCCTGTCGATGCAGCTGTACCACGAGGGCTTCCTGCAGCGCATGGGCGTGCGGCTGATCGGCACCAATGTGGACGCGATCGACAAGGCCGAGGACCGCGAGCTGTTCAAGGAGGCCATGCAGGCCATCGGCCAGCCCACCATCCCCTCGGACATCGCCTGCGACGTGGAGACGGCGCTCCGTGTAGCCGAAAAAATCGGCTATCCGGTCATCGTGCGTCCGGCGTTCACGCTGGGCGGCGCGGGCGGCGGCGTGGCGTATACGCCCGAGGAGCTTTTCCAGGTGGCAAAGGGCGGCCTGGACGCCTCCCCCATCACCCAGATCCTGGTCGAGCGCTACATCTACGGCTGGAAGGAAATCGAGTTCGAGACCATGCGGGACGGCGCGGGCAACGTCATCGCGGTGTGCAGCATGGAGAACTTCGATCCGGTCGGCGTGCATACCGGCGACTCGATCGTCGTGGCTCCGGCGCTCACGCTGTCCGACCGGGAGTATCAGATGCTGCGCAGCGCGTCGCTCGACATCATCTCGGCGCTGGGCATCGTGGGCGGGTGCAACTGCCAGTTCGCCCTGAACCCGGACAGCTTCGAGTACGCGGTGATCGAGGTCAACCCGCGCGTCTCCCGTTCCTCCGCCCTGGCCAGCAAGGCCACCGGCTACCCCATCGCCAAGATCACCACCAAAATCGCGCTGGGCTACACCCTCGACGAGATCAAAAACGACATCACCGGCAAGACCTGCGCCTGCTTCGAGCCGGCGCTGGACTACGTGGTAGTCAAGTTCCCCAAGTGGCCGTTTGACAAGTTCCCGGGCGCGTCCAGGCAGCTGGGCACCCAGATGAAGGCGACCGGCGAGGTCATGGCCATCGGCCAGTGCTTCGAGGAGGCGCTGATGAAGGCGGTGCGCGGCGCAGAAATCTCGCTGGACAGCCTGAACGCCAGTCCTCTCGACGACGCGCCGCTTGAAACGCGCCTGACCCGGATGGACGACAGGCGGCTTTTTACCCTCTTTGAGGCGCTCAAGGCCGGCTGCACTCCCGAGCGGCTGCATGAGCTGACGAAGATCGACTGCTGGTTCCTCTACAAGCTCCTTCGCCTAGCCGAGTTCGAGAAGGGCTTTTCGGGCGACGCGGACTATCTGCAGGCGAAAAAGCTGGGCTACACCGACCAGACGCTTCACAGGCTGTTCGGCTACACGCCCAGACAGAGCCTGCCCGCCTCCTACAAGATGGTGGACACCTGCGGCGCGGAGTTCGACGCGGAGACCCCCTACTTTTACTCCTGCTATGACCGCGAGTGCGAAGCCCGCGCCTGGAAGCGCAGCGGCAGGCCGGTCGTCGTGGTGCTGGGCAGCGGCCCGATCCGCATCGGCCAGGGCATCGAGTTCGACTATTCGTCGGTACACTCGGTGTGGACGCTGAAGGAAATGGGCTACGAGGTGGTCATCGTCAACAACAACCCGGAGACCGTCTCCACCGACTACGACACCGCCGACCGGCTGTACTTCGAGCCGCTCACCCCCGAGGACGTGATGAACATCCTGCGGGTGGAAAAGCCCATCGGCGTGGTGGTGGCCTTCGGCGGGCAGACCGCGATCAAGCTGACCGGGTATCTGGACAGGATGGGCGTGCGCATCCTGGGCACCTCCGCCGAGGGCATCGACCTGGCCGAGGATCGCGAGCGCTTCGACGCGCTGCTCGAGAAAATCGGCGTGCGCAGGCCGACCGGCCGGGGCGTGAAGACCCTGAGCGAGGCGCTTTCCGCCGCCGAGGAGCTGGGGTATCCCGTGCTGCTGCGCCCCTCCTACGTCATCGGCGGGCAGAATATGAGGATCGTACACGACGCGCGCGAGGTCGAGCTGTACATGCGGCGCATCCTGGCGCAGGGCGTCGACAACCCGGTGCTGGTGGACAAGTACATGCCGGGCGTCGAGCTGGAGGTGGACGTGATCTCGGACGGCACGGACGTGCTGATTCCGGGCGTGATGGAGCACATTGAGCGTGCGGGCGTACACAGCGGCGACTCGATCGCCGTCTACCCGCCCTACAACCTGGACGACCGGATGCTGAAAAAGCTGCTGTCCTGCTCCGAAAAGCTGGCGCTGGCGCTGGGCACGCGCGGCCTGGTGAACATCCAGTACCTGATCTACCAGAACGAGCTGTTCGTGATCGAGGTCAACCCGCGCGCCTCCCGCACCATCCCCTACATCAGCAAGGTGACGGGCGTGCCGATGGTCGATCTGGCCTCCCGCGTCATGCTGGGCGAAACGCTCGACTCGCTGGGCTACGGCAGCGGCCTGGTGCGCACCCCGCCCTACTACGCGGTCAAGGCGCCCGTGTTCTCGTTCGAGAAGCTCAGCGGCGTAAACGCGTACCTGGGGCCGGAGATGAAGTCCACCGGCGAGGTGCTGGGCATCGGCAAGACGCTCGAGGAGGCGCTGTTCAAGTCGCTGACCGCCGCGGGCTTCCGCCTCAAGAGCGCGTTCGGCGGGCAGGCGGGCGTGCTGCTGAGCGTGGACACCCACGACCAGCCGGAGATCGTCTCCCTGGCCAAGAAGTTCTACGACCTGGGCTTCACCCTCTACGCCACCGAGGAGACCGCGGGCACCATCGCCCAGCTGGGCATCGAGGTGGTCACGGTGCCGGGCGTGCGCGAGAGCCGGCAGACCTTCGACCTGATGGAAAGCGGCGCGATCAGCTACATCGTCTACACCGGCGCGCTGATGGACGCGACCGTGGACGACTATCTGGCGCTCGAGCGGCGCTCCCTGCAGCTCTCGATCCCCTGCCTGACCTCGCTGGACACCGCCAACGCGCTGGCCGACACCATCTGCAGCCGCTTCACCCAGGAGAATACCGAGCTGGTGGACGTCAACCACCTGCGCAATACCCGCGAGAAGCTGCGCTTCGCCAAGATGCAGGCCACCGGCGACGACTACATCTTCATCGAGAACTTCGACGGGCGCATCACCTGCCCCGAATCGCTGTGCATGACCCTGTGCTACCGGCACAGGGGCGTGGGCGGCTTCGGCATCGTGC
>CAKUFB010000124.1 GCA_934647145.1 uncultured Clostridia bacterium | reverse complement strand
CCCAAAGGGAGCGCTTTTGCCGGGGGTCAGCCCGCCTGCACGAATCGGCGGGTACGCGGGTTTGTGGAGTGGAAGACCTGATCTGGCGTGCCCTCCTCGACGATCACGCCGCCCTCCATGAACACGACGTGATCGGCCACATCGCGGGCGAAGCTCATCTCGTGGGTCACGACCACCATGGTCATCCTTTCGGCGGCCAGCTTGCGCATGACGGAGAGCACCTCCTGGGTCAGCTCGGGGTCGAGCGCGGAGGTCGGCTCGTCGAAGCACATGATTTCCGGGTCGAGGCACAGCGCGCGCGCGATGGCGACTCGCTGCGCCTGGCCGCCGGAGAGCTGATAGGGGTACTGATTGCCGCGGTCGCCCAGGCCCACTTTATCCAGCAGCTCCTGCGCCTTCTCTACGGCCTCCTTTTTGGAGACATGCTTGACCTTCATCGGCGCGATGATCAGGTTATCCATGACGCTCATGTGCGGGAAGAGGTTGAAGTTCTGGAACACCATGCCCATGCGCAGGGTAATGGCGCGCAGCTTATCGTCGGGCGCGTAGACCAGCCGGTCGCCTTCCATGCGGCAGATGTAGTCATTGTCCAGCCAGATTTCGCCCGAATCGATGCGCTCCAGTCGGTTTACGCAGCGCAGAAAGGTGGACTTTCCGCTGCCGGACGGCCCGATCAGCGCCACCACCTGACCCTTTTCCACGTCCAGCGAGATGCCGGAGAGTACCTGAAGATCACCAAAGCCCTTTCGGATATTGACTGCCCTGAGCATGACGCGGCACCTCACTTATAGTAGTTCATTTTGCGCTCGACCCACTTGCACACCTGCTCGGCCACGCCGTTCAGGATCAGGTAAATGATCATCGCGACGACGTACGGCTCGATCGAGCTGGTGCCCGAGACCTGCTTTTTGGCCACGTTCATCAGCTCGGACACGGCCACCGTGCTGGCCAGGGCGGTATCCTTGACCAGGGTGATGACCTCGTTGGTCACGGGCAGCAGCACGCGCTTGCATACCTGCGGCAGAATGATGTAAAAGAAGGTCTGCGCGCGGGTAAAGCCCAGCACCTGTCCGGCCTCGTACTGTCCCTGCGAAATGGACTGGATGCCGCCGCGGAAGATTTCGGCGAAATAGGCGGCGTAGTTGACCGACATGGCAAGGATTACCGCGCTGAACCGGTCTACCTTGAAGGGCAGGATGTTGGGCAGCAGGAAGTAGATAAACATGATCTGCAGCATCAGGGGCGTGCCGCGCATCACGTAGATGTACAGCGCGATCGGCCTGCGGACCACGGCGTGCTTCGACATGCGCCCCAGGGCCACCAGCATGCCCAGCGGCAGGGAAAACACCAGCGTCAGTACGAACAGGTTGCAGGTGGTTCCCACGCCCTCCAGCATCAGCCTGAGCAGGCGGAGCATATTCTCCGGGTTATTGAAAAACTTGATGGCCATGTTCCGTATCCTTCCTCACTCGCTGTGCGCAGCAGGGCGGAGCGACGTCCTGCCGCCCCGCCTGCCCGGTTTCTGTGCGGTTTATTCGGCTTCCTTACCCACCAGGGAGATGTCCTCGCCGAACCAGGTCTCGCTGATTTTGCCCAGCGTGCCGTCCGCCGCCATCTCGTTCAGGATTTCGTTCACCTTGTCGCGCAGGGCGATATCGTCCTTGCGGAAGCCGATCGCGTACAGGTCGTCCTCGAAGGTGTCGATGATCTTCAGGCTGTCGTCCTCCAGGTTCTTGATCTTCGCGTTGGCCACCACCAGGTCGATCATGATGCCGTCGATCTGGCCGTTCTTCATGTCCATGATCGCGGTCTCATAATCCTGATAGTCCAGCACCTCGTCCAGGGAGGCGTAGTAGTCGGCGTACTGCTCGTAGGTTTCCAGCACTTCCTCGGCGAAGGAGCCGCTCTGAACGCCCATCTTCTTGCCGGCAAGGTCTTCCTTGCTCTTCAGGCTGTCGTCGCACACCAGCAGCACGATCTGGTTGTTCATGTAGGCCTCGCTCAGCGCCATGCTTTCCTGGCGCTCGGGGGTGATGGACATGCCGTTCCAGATGCAGTCGATGTTGCCGCTGGACAGCTCCAGCTCCTTGGCCGCCCACTCGATCGGCTGCACGACCAGCTCGATGCCCAGGCGGGCGCAGACCTCTTTGGCCAGGTCGATGTCGTAGCCCACGATCTCGCCGTCCATGTTGGTGTAGCCCATCGGCTCAAACGAGGCGTCCAGGCCCAGCACCAGCGTGCCCTTGTCCAGGATTGCCTGCAGGGAATTGTCGGTCGTCTCCGCGAAGGCGCAGGAGCACAGGATCATCATCGCGGCCAGGATCATCGCAAACAGCTTCTTCATTTTCAACTTCCTCCGTTTTCTACGCGCTTTATTGTGCTAACGTGGTATAATGATAGCACACCGCTCCGGCATTGTCAACTCCTTCGTGCGTTAAGCTTTTGAGAAAAAAGGAGCGCCGCGCGATTTAGTCGCAATTTCTCCACTCAGAAATTGCACGCGGCTCCTTGATATACCGGCACTTAACATGCTAGAATGAAAAGGCATATCAGATAGGAGGCTGGAAAATGGATCAATCTAAAATGAATGTCGAGCAGATCAAGCAGTCCATCGTCGAAAAGCTGCAGCGCAATTTCGGCTGCGACACCACCGACGCGACCGACGAGCAGCTCTACGAGGCCGTCGCCGTCACGGTGCGCGATGAAATCATGCAGCGCCGTGCCGCCTCCCGCGGGGAACGCAAACGCCAGCAGGCGAAAAAACTATATTATCTGTCCGCGGAATTCCTGGTCGGCCGGGCGATGCACACCAACATGGTGTCCCTGGTCAACGAAAAGAACTATTTGCAGGCGCTTTCTGAGCTGGGCATCGACCAGACGCGCCTGTTTGAGCGCGAGCCGGAGCCCGGCCTGGGCAACGGCGGCCTGGGGCGCCTGGCGGCCTGCTTTCTGGACTCGCTCTCGGCGCTCAAGCTGCCGGCCATGGGCTGCACGATTCGCTATGAGATGGGCCTGTTCCGCCAGCACATCGTGCACGGCTATCAGGTGGAGCTGCCGGACAACTGGCTGGTGAACGGCAACATCTGGGAAATTCCGCGCCCCGATCAGGCGGTCGAGGTGCGCTTCGGCGGCTACGTCGAGGAATACGAGCAGGAGGGGCGGCAGAAGTACCGCCTGAAGAACTTCCGCTCGGTCATGGCCGTGCCCTACGACATGCCGGTGCTGGGCTATGACTCCACCATGGTCAACATGCTGCGCACCTGGTCGGCGCGCGCCAGAAAGCCGCTCGACCTGCAGTTCTTCAACAACGGCCAGTACGCCCAGGCCACCGAGGACAGAGACGCCATCGAGCTGATCTCCAAGGTGCTCTATCCCGAGGACACCCACGAGCAGGGCAAGGAGCTGCGCCTCAAGCAGCAGTACTTCCTGTCCTCCGCGTCGGTGCAGTACGCCCTGAACGACTTCATCAAGGTCTACGGCTACGACTTCACGCGCCTGCCCGACAAGGTCATGCTGCACGTCAACGACACGCATCCGGCGCTGGCCATTCCCGAGCTGATGCGGCTGCTGATCGACGAGTACGGCATGGACTGGGAGGAGGCTGAGGACATCACCCGCCGCTGCTTCGCCTATACCAACCACACCGTCATGCAGGAGGCGCTGGAGAAGTGGCCTCAGCACATGATGCGCAGCCTGCTGCCCCGCATCTACATGATCCTCGAGGAAATGAACCGCCGCCTGTGCCAGAAGCTGTGGAACGCCTATCCGGGCCAGTGGGAGCGCATCGGCCGCATGGCGATTCTGGCCTACGACCAGGTACACATGGCCAACCTGTGCGTCAGCGCCTGCTCGACGGTCAACGGCGTGTCCCAGATCCACGCGGACATCCTGCGCAAGCAGACCTTCAAGGACTACTGTGCGCTCGCGCCCGAGCGCTTCCTGGGCATCACCAACGGCATCACCCACCGCCGCTGGCTGATGCAGTCCAACCCCGAGCTGAGCGACCTGCTGGACGAGGCCATCGGCCAGGCCTGGCGCAAGGACGCCGAGCGCCTGAGCGACCTGACCCCGCTGGCCGACGACGCCGCCTTCCGCGAGCGCTTCGCCGCCATCAAGCTGCATAATAAGGAACGCCTGGCCCGCGTCATCCGCGCGCATCAGGGCACGATCATCACCCCCGACACCCTGTTCGACGTGCAGGCCAAGCGCCTTCACGAGTACAAGCGCCAGCTGCTCAACGCCCTGGCCATCCTGATGCTGTACAACCGCATCGCCGACAACCCGAACTACGAGATCACCCCGCGCACCTACATCTTCGGCGCGAAGGCCTCCCCGGCCTACTACCGCGCCAAGCTGATCATCAAGCTGCTGGGCAACCTGGGCGAGCTGATCGACAAGCATCCGCGCGCCCGAAGGATGATGAAGGTGGTGTTCCTGGAGAACTACTGCGTCTCCGCCGCCGAGGTGCTCATCCCGGCCGCCGACGTCTCCGAGCAGCTCTCCACCGCCGGCAAGGAGGCCAGCGGCACCGGCAACATGAAGTTCATGATGAACGGCGCGGTCACGATCGGCACGATGGACGGCGCGAACGTCGAGATTCACGACGCGGTCGGCCCGGACAACATCTACATCTTCGGCATGACCGCCGACGAGGTGGAGCGTTCCTATTCCAATTACCGCGCCAGCGACATCTATGAGACCAACGCCGAAATTCGCCGCGCCATGGATCAGCTGATCGACGGCACGCTCTCGCCCGACAACCCGCGCCTGTTCCAGGAGCTGTATCACTCGCTGCTCTTCGGCGACCCGGGCTGCATGGCGGACAACTACTTCGTGCTCAAGGACCTGACCAGCTACGTCAGCACCCATCAGATCCTGGACAGCGACTACACCAAAAAGGACGAATGGCTGCGCAAGGCCGTCCTGAACACCGCGAAGTCGGGCGTATTCTCCAGCGACCGCACCATTCGCGAGTATAACGACAAGATCTGGCACCTCAGGCCGCTCGAGCTATGATTCGCCTTTTGCACGATTCGCGCGCTCCCGCGTATCGGTCGCCCACCGGCGCGCAGAAGGCCCACTCCGCCGTCACGCTCCGCCTGCTCGCGGAGGGCGACGATGTGGAGTCGGTCACGCTGCGGCTGTGGTGGGAGAATACGGAAAAGCGCCTGAGCATGCGCCCGGAAGGAGAAGGGCGCTATGCCTGCCGCCTGATTCTGCCCTCCAAAACGGGCGTGCTGTGGTACTTTTTCATCGTGCGCCGGAACGGGCGGGACGTGTATTACGGAAACGCGGCCGACCGGCTGGGCGGCGAGGGCGCGGTCTACGACCAGGAACCGCCCTCCTTCCAGATCACCGTCTACGACCCGGCCTACGAGACCCCCGCCTGGATGCGCCGGGGCATCCTCTATCAGATTTTCCCCGACCGCTTCAACGCCTCCAGATCGCCTGCCAGGCGCGCGCCGCTGCCCTTCGGCCACTACCACGAGTCCTGGAACGAGCCGCCCGAGCTGACCATCGACCCGGTCACGCGCGACAACCTGGCCGACGACTTCTTCGGGGGCGACCTGGCCGGCGTCACGCAGAAGCTCGACTACCTCGAAGACCTGGGCGTGACCGCGCTGTACCTGAACCCGATCTTCCGCGCGCGCTCCAATCACAAGTACAACACCGGCGACTACCTGCAGATCGACCCGTCCTTCGGCACGCAGGAGGATCTGCGCTCCCTCTGCCGGGAGGCGAAAAAGCGCGGCATGCGGGTGATACTGGACGGCGTGTTCTCCCACACCGGCTCGGACAGCCGCTACTTCAACCGCCTGGGCGCCTACGACTCGGTGGGCGCGTATCAGTCTCTCCAGTCGCCCTACGCCTCGTGGTACACCTTCCGGCGCTGGCCGGACGACTATGAGTGCTGGTGGGGCTTTGACACCCTGCCCAACGTGCGCGAGCTGGACGAGAGCTATCTGGACTTCATCATCCGCGGCGAGGACGCGGTCTGCGCGCACTACCTGCGCCAGGGCACGTCGGGCTGGCGGCTGGACGTGGCCGACGAGCTGCCCATGGCCTTTTTAAGGCAGCTGCGCGCGCGCGTCAAGGCCGAAAACCCGGACGCGATCCTGCTGGGCGAGGTCTGGGAGGACGCTTCCCGCAAGCTGGCCTACGACGAGCTGAGGAGCTACTGCCTGGGCGACACGCTGGACAGCGTCACCAACTACCCGCTGCGCGACGGCGTCGTCGGCTTCTTCCTGGGCAAAATCGACGCGTATCGGCTCAAGCGGATACTCGACTCGCAGTATGAAAACTACCCCAGGACGTTTTACTGCTCGCTGATGAACCTGCTGGGCAGTCACGACAAGCCGCGCATACTCAACGTGCTCGCCGGCGCGGACGAGGGCGACATTCCCCGCGAGCAGCGCGCCTTCCGCCCGCTGACCGGCGAGCAGTACGCGCTGGGCCGCGAGCGCCTGATTCGCGCCTGGCGATTCATATGCGCGCTGCCCGGCATGCCCTGCCTGTACTACGGCGACGAGGCCGGCAGTCAGGGCGGCGACGACCCCTTCTGCCGCGGAACCTATCCCTGGGGGCGCGAGGATCAGAGCCTGCTGCTGAAAATCCGTGCCGCCAACCGCGAGCGCCTGGCCTCCCCGGTGCTGCGCGAGGGCGAGGTGCAGCTCGTCGCCGAGTCGCCCGACCGGCTCACCGTCGTGCGCACGCTGCCCGGCGAGCGCTTTACCTACACCCTGACGAGGGAATAGGAACCTATCGGTTTCCGGACGAACACATCACAAGGAGGCGCTTTTCATGGAGCCAAGAACGCTGATCGAGGCGCTGGCGGTCGCCGGGTGGCTCAAGGACGTGACCCGGCACTGCGACACCGCGCGCGGCCGCAGGGAAAGCGTGGCCGAGCACAGCTGGCGGCTGACGCTGCTGGCCTACCTTGTCAGCGACGAGTTCCCGGAGGCCGACCTGACCAGGCTGCTGAAGATGTGCCTGATACACGACCTGGGCGAGGCCTTTACCGGCGACATACCGTCCTTTGAAAAGACCGCCGCCAACGAGGCGCGCGAGGACGAGCTGCTGCGCGGCTGGGTCGCCTCCCTGCCCGAGCCCTTCCGCGCGGAAATGCAGGCGCTGTACGCCGAGATGAACGCCTGCGAGTCGCTCGAGGCGCGGATCTACAAGGCGCTGGACAATCTCGAGGCAGTGATTCAGCACAACGAGGCGCCGCTTTCCACCTGGCTGCCGCTGGAGTACGACCTGCAGATGACCTATGGTACCGACAAGGCCGCCTTTTCCGAGTACCTGACCCGCCTGCGCGACCAGGTGCGCGAGGACAGCCGCTGCAAGATCGCAGGCAGTGCCTGCACCCACCTGCTGCCGCCGGACGGAACACGAATCCGTCGGCCATAGATTAGAGCCTCCGGATTCTTCGTGATCTGGAAAATCGGGAGAAATTGCCTCACAAGGACAGCCGCCCCCTCAGTCGCCTGCACGCCGTGTCAAAAGAAGCCTCCCCTGAAAGGGGAGGTCAGCTTGTCAAAAAAGGTTTTGACAAGCTGGTGGACGGGGAAGCACGCTCCCCCGCCACTGCCACCCTCACCAGTCTCCGCTAAAAATCGAAG
>CAKUFB010000123.1 GCA_934647145.1 uncultured Clostridia bacterium | reverse complement strand
AAACTGGTGAGGGTGGCAGTGGCGGGGGAGCTTGCTTCCCCGTCCACCAGCTTGTCAAAACCTTTTTTGACAAGCTGAGGCGGCTTTTCTAAGAAAAGCCCCTCTCGAGCTCTCCCGAAAAGTACTCTGATCCACGAATTCTCGCATTATCGTAGAAGTGTAACTCCCCGAATGCAACCATTGTGTGCAAACGTTCGAGCGTCATTGTGAACAGCATCTGTTCTTTCTGGCGGCAGCAAGTGTGTCCGGGCACTGCCCGGTCAGAAAAGCTGCCTCTCGAACGTCCCCTCCTTAGTGGTGGAACAGGCGCATGCCGGTGAAGCACATCGTCATGCCGTATTTGTCGCAGGTTTCGATGACCTGATCGTCGCGGATGGAGCCGCCGGGCTCGGCCACGTAGCTCACGCCGCTGCGGCGGGCGCGCTCGATGTTATCGCCGAAGGGGAAGAACGCGTCGCTGCCCAGCGCCACGCCGGTGATGCCGTCCAGATACTCGCGCTTCTCCCGCGCGGTCAGCGGAGCGGGCTTCTCGGTGAAGAACTGCTCCCACACGCCGTCGGCGAGCACCTCTTCCGGCTCGCTGGACAGGAACACGTCGATGCAGTTGTCGCGCTCCGGGCGGCCCAGGCCGGGCAGGAAGGGCAGGTTCAGCACGGCCGGGTGCTGGCGCAGGTGCCACAGGTCGGCCTTGCTGCCGGCCAGCCGGGTACACAGGATGCGGGACTGCTGACCCGCGCCCACGCCGATCGCCTGGCCGTCATAAGCGTAGCAGACCGAGTTGGACTGGGTGTACTTGAGGGTGATGAGCGAGATGATCAGGTCGCGCACCGCGCTTTCGGGCAGGTTCTTATTCTTCGTGACCACGTTCTCGAGCAGCTTCTCGTCGATGCGGAAGTTGTTCCTGCCCTGCTCGAAGGTCACGCCGAACACCTGCTTGCGCTCGCGCTCCTGGGGCACGTAATCGGGGTCGATCTGCACGACGTTGTAGCTGCCGCCCCGCTTGGCCTTCAGGATTTCAAGCGCCCTGGGCTCGTAGCCGGGGGCGATCACGCCGTCGGACACCTCGCGCTTAATCAGCCGGGCGGTGGTCACGTCGCACACGTCGGACAGCGCCACCCAGTCGCCGAAGGAGGACTGGCGGTCGGTGCCGCGCGCGCGGGCGTAGGCGGTGGCCAGGGGCGACGCGTCCAAACCCTTGAGGTCGTCCACAAAGCAGGCCTTCTTGAGCGCGTCCGACATGGGCAGGCCCACGGCGGCCGAGGTCGGGCTGACGTGCTTGAACGAGGCGGCGGCGGTCATGCCCAGCACGCTCTTGATCTCGCGCACCAGCTGCCAGGAGTTGAACGCGTCCAGGAAGTTGATATAGCCCGGCCGGCCGTTCAGGATCTCGATGGGCAGGTCGCTGCCGTCCTCCATAAAGATGCGGGCGGGCTTCTGGTTGGGGTTGCAGCCGTACTTCAGCTCAAACTCTTTCATGATGTTTTTTCCTCCTCAGACCTTCAGTTCTGCGTGCACCGTGCTGTCATAGCGGCGGTCGATCACCGGCTGCGCCACGTCCCGAAGGAACGCGGTCACCTGAGAGGGCGCGCGGCCGACGTACTTGGCCGGGTCGAGATGCCTTTCGATCTCCTCGCGGGTGATCGGGAAGAGCGGGTCGGCGGCGATGCGGTCGATCAGGTCGTTCGCGCCGCCCTCGATCTTGACGTGCGCCGCGGCGGCGTGGGAATACTGCCTGAGCGCCTCGTGCAGCTCCTGTCGATTGCCGCCCCGCTTCACGCACTCCATCATCACGTCCTCAGTGGCCATGAAGGGCAGCTTCTCCATCACGCGGCGATGCACCACGCGGTCGTACACCACCAGGCCGGAGGTGACGTTCATGTAGATGTTCAGAATCGCGTCCACCGCCAGGAAGGCCTCGGACACGGAAATGCGCTTGTTGGCGCTGTCGTCCAGCGTGCGCTCAAACCACTGCGTGCCCGCGGTCAGGCCGGGGTTGAGCGAATCGACGATCACGTAGCGCGCCAGGGCGGAGATGCGCTCGCTGCGCATGGGGTTGCGCTTGTAGGGCATGGCGGACGAGCCGATCTGGTTCTTCTCGAAGGGCTCCTCCATTTCCTCAAAGGACTGCAGAATCCGCAGGTCGTTTGAGAACTTGTAGGCGCTCTGGGCGAAGCCGGAGAGCACCGACAGGAAGTACGCGTCCACCTTGCGGGAATAGGTCTGGCCGGACACGGGCACGCAGGCGGCAAAACCCATGTCCTCAGCGATCATCCGCTCCATGCGCAGGATCTTTTCCTCGTCGCCGTCGAACAGCTCCATGAAGCTGGCCTGGGTGCCGGTCGTGCCCTTGGAGCCCAGCAGCCTGAGCCGGGAGAGCTGGAACTCGAGGTTTTCGACGTCGTTCACCAGGTCGTACATCCACAGCGTGGCGCGCTTGCCCACGGTGGTCAGCTGCGCGGGCTGCAGGTGCGTGTAGGCCAGGCAGGGCATGTCCTTATATTTTTCGGCGAAACCGGCCAGGTTTTTGAGCACCGCCGCCGCCTTGCCCAGGATGATTTTCGAGGCCTCGCGCAGGATGATCACGTCGGTGTTGTCGCCCACGTAGCAGGAGGTCGCGCCCAGGTGGATGATCGGCTCGGCCTTGGGGCACTGCTTGCCGAAGGCGTAGACGTGGCTCATCACGTCGTGGCGCACCTCGCGCTCGCGCGCCTCGGCCACGTCGTAGTTGATGTCGGTGACATGCGCCTGCAGCTCGTCGATCTGCTCCTGGGTCACGTCCAGCCCCAGCGCGTGCTCCGCCTTGGCAAGCGCCACCCACAGCCTGCGCCAGGTGGTGAACTTGAAGTCGTCGGAGAACACATGCTGCATCTCCGGGCTGGCGTAGCGGGTGGAAAATGGAGAAACATAGCCTTCTCTGCTCATGATGACCGTCCTCCTCAGATGTTCTTGTTGATGATTTTCTCCCGCACCGCGCCGCCTTGCAGGCTCGTGAAGCGCACGTACAGGGAAATCTTATTGGCCTCGTTCAGGGATTCCCAGACTCCTTCGGCGAACGCGTCCAGATCATTTCCGATGGCCACGCGCTCCGGCTCGCCCTCGAAGCTGGGAATGGGATTGCCGTCGCAGCGGTAGGTGTGCAGGAAGTGTCCCACGCCGGGCAGCGACAGATAGTCGAAGGTGTACCGGGCGCAGGCGGTTCCCTGCGCGTCGGCGCTCTTGAGGATGCTCATCTGATAGGCGAACCGCTCGCCGAAGGTCAGAAGCGCGCTGATGCGGGGGGTGTAGTTGGGCGCGTCCGGCTCGAAGCAGCGGCTCTCGAGCGCCTCGGAAAAGCTCCTGCCCGCGCGCAGGCCGACGCAGATCGTGTCGGTCTGGTCGCCGTTGGTGACGATCAGGCGGTTGTCAAGCGGCCTGACCGCGTTGTAAATGATCAGGGACGGATCCTCCACCCTGCTCTCGTCGAAGGGCGCGGTGATCACCGTGCCGTCCGGCAGGCGCTTAAAGACGCGGTTTCGGCTGTTGGCGCTCCGGCCCATGATAAAGTAGGCGGCGACGGCGTGTTTTCCGTCCGCAGTGGTGCCGACGACGATGCCTCGTCCGGGATAGGCGTTGTTCTTCAGCAGCTCGCACAGATTCAGGTTTTCGTATCCGCTCATGCGTGTTGTTCTCCTTTCAGCAGGTCGCCTGACACCTTTTCCACCGCGGCGGGAAGCAGCTTCCACTCAGCCTGCTCCATGACGCGCCTTTGCAGGGTCTCGGGGGTATCGCCCTCTTCGATCTCGACGGCTTTTTGCAGGATGATCCTGCCGCCGTCGGGCACCTCGTTGACGAAATGCACGGTCGCGCCGGTCACCTTGACCCCGTAGGCCAGCGCCGCCTCGTGCACCTTCAGCCCGTAAAAGCCCTTGCCGCAGAAGGAGGGAATCAGTGAAGGGTGGACGTTGAGTATGCGGTTTTCGTATCGGCGGGTGAAGTCGGCGCTCAGGATGCACATAAAGCCCGCCAGCACGATCAGCTCGACGCCCCGCGCCTCCAGCTCGCGCACAATGGCCTGCTCGAAGGCCTGCTGGCTGCCCGCCTTTTTGCGGCTGACCACCACCGACTCGATATTCGCCGCCCGGGCGCGCTCCAGCGCGTAGGCGTCCCGGCGGTTCGAGACCACCAGCGTCAGCTCGGCGCTGCGGATCAGGCCGTTCGCCTGCGCGTCGAT
Source organism: uncultured Clostridia bacterium (assembly GCA_934647145.1). GTDB lineage: Bacteria > Bacillota > Clostridia > Christensenellales > Aristaeellaceae > CAKUFI01. The sequence continues at coordinate 3,437 of CAKUFB010000123.1, read as the reverse complement.
CAGCGCCTGAAGATTCGTGCCGCCGCCCGACACGAACACCGCCGTGCGTATTTTCATTTCGTTATTCCTCCCGAAAGCCTGTCCAGCAGCGGCAGAAAGCAGCCGCCCAGCGCGTTGCCCGCGATCACCAGCAGCAAAAACCAGAGGACGCTCAGTCCGCCCAGCCCGCCGATGGCCGCCAGCGCAAGGTAAAACATGTCGGCGATCGAGTGCTCGAAGCAGCTCAGGATAAACGCCGGGATGCAGAAAAGTATGCCCAGGCAGGTGCCCTTCGCCCGATAGCTCTGCACGGCCGCGTACATCAGCACGCCGCACAGAAATCCGCTGGGCAGCGCGGAAAGCAGCGCTTTGTCCAGCTTGCCCGCGCACAGCGAGACCGCCGCCTGCGCCGCCTCGGGCCGTCCCCAGGCGACCAGCCGCGCGCACAGCGCCGCGCCCACGAGGTTGCCCGCCAGCGAGGCGATGAGGCCCGTCCAGTCGTCCTTTCCGTGCGAGGCGACCAGATACCCGACCCTGCCGGTGAACAGGCTCAGGCCCAGCAGGCAGATGACCAGCAGCGCCACCGAGAACAGCACCGCGCCCGCGATTCGGTTTTCGCAGGCTAGGAACACCGCCCCGCCGATGCCGACCAGCAGTCCGGCCGAAATGCCTGAAAAAAAGTGCTTTCTTACCACAGCCTTACGCCCTCGCCCGGAATCGTTTCGCCCAGGAGCACCGGCTCTTCGCCCGCCGCGCGCAGGGTCTCCATCGCCCTGTCCGCGTCGTCCTTCGCCACGACCAGGCACATGCCGATACCCATGTTGAAGGTATTGAACATGTCGCGCTCGTCGATCTGTCCCTCCCGCGCGATCATGCGGAAGATGGGCGGCACGGGTATCCTGGCCTTCTCGATTGAGGCGCAGATTCCCTTCGGCAGGCTGCGCGGAATGTTCTCGTAGAAGCCGCCGCCGGTGATGTGGGACACGCCCTTGACCCGCACCCGCTCCATCAGCGCGAGCACGGGCTTGACGTAGATGCGGGTGGGGGTGAGCAGCGTCTCGCCCAGAGACCTGCCGCCCAGCGCCTCGAGGGGCGCTTTGATCTCGCGGTTCTCCACGTCGAACACCTTGCGCACCAGCGAGAAGCCGTTGGAATGCACGCCGCTCGAGCGCAGGCCGAGAATCACGTCGCCGGGCACGATCGTCTCCTTATTGACGATCCTTTCCTCGTCCACGATGCCGACCGAGAAGCCGGCCAGGTCGTACTCGTCCTCCGGGTAAAAGCCGGGCATTTCGGCCGTTTCGCCGCCGATCAGGGCGCAGCCCGACTGCACGCAGCCCTCGGCCACGCCCGCGACGATTCGCTCGATGCGCTCGGGCAGGTTCTTTCCGCAGGCGATATAGTCCAGGAAGAACATCGGCTTCGCGCCGCAGCAGATCACGTCGTTGACGCACATGGCCACGCAGTCAATGCCCACGGTGTCGTGCCTGTCCATCAGGAAGGCGATTTTCAGCTTGGTGCCCACGCCGTCGGTGCCGCTGACCAGCACGGGCTTCTTCATGCCCGCAAGGGACGGCAGGTACAGTCCGCCGAAGCCGCCCACGCCCGAGTATACGCCCTCGTTGTTCGTGCGGGCGATGTGCTTTTTCATCAGTTCCACCGCGCGGTATCCGGCGGTGATGTCCACGCCCGCCTGCTTATAGCTGTCGCTGAAGCTGTTGTTCATCGGTTATGCTCCTGCCTTTCTCACTTGTCGCTTTTGTCGCACGCCCTGCCGTCCATGCAGTAGGTACACAGGCGGCACTTGTCCAGGCCGATCGCCTCCACCAGACCCTCGACCGACTGAAACTCCAGCGAGGCGAAGTGGAATTTCTCGCAGATGGCCTTTCGCATGGCTCTGCCGCGCTCCGTCGAGCCGTCGCTGTACTCCTGAAGGTGCTGAAAGCCCTCCTCGCCCTCCAGCTCCATGATCGTGCGCCGGGTGATCAGATCCATGTCTCCGGTGGCGCGGGAGAAGTTCAGGTATTTGCAGCCGTACATGATCGGCGGGCAGGCCGAGCGCATGTGCACCGCCTTCGCGCCGTGCTCGTAGAGGAACTCGACCGTCTCGCGCAGCTGCGTGCCGCGCACGATGGAATCGTCCACCATCAGCAGCGTCTTGTCCTGAATCAGGCTGTGTACCGGGATCTGCTTCATCTTGGCCACCCTGTCGCGTTCCTGCTGGCGGGCGGGCATGAAGCTGCGCGGCCAGGTGGGCGTGTACTTGATGAAGGGGCGCGCGAACGGCACGCCGCTCTCGTTGGCGTAGCCGATGGCATGAGGCGTGCCTGAATCCGGAATGCCGCCCACGTAATCGAGCGATTCGGCGCTCAGGCCGTTTTCCGCGTCGTGGCGCGCCATCATGCGGCCGTTGCGGTAGCGCATGCTCTCCACGTCCACGCCCTCGTAGACCGAGGTGGGATAGCCGTAGTACGTCCACAGAAACGAGCAGATGCGCATTTCCTCGCCCGGCGCGTGCAGCTGCGCGCAGCCCAGGTCGGTGATCTCCACGATCTCGCCCGGGCCCAGCTCGCGCTCGATCTCATAGCCCAGCTTCTGGCAGGCGAAGGACTCGAACGACACGCACCAGCCGTCCTCTCCCCTGCCTATCAGCATCGGCAGCCTGCCCAGCCGGTCGCGCGCGGCGATCAGGTGGCCGTTGTCGCGCAGGATGAGGATGGAGACCGTGCCCTCGATCACGTGCTGCGCGAAGGCGATGCCCTCCGCAAAGCTGCTCTTCTGGTTGATCATCGTGGCCACCAGCTCGGTGGAGTTGATCCGGCCGCCGGTCATGGCCTCGTAATGGCCGCCGCTGAAGTTCAGGTACTGCTCGATCAGCTGATCGGCGTTGTTGATCACGCCCACCGTGCCGATGGCGTAGGTGCCCAGGTTGGAGCGGATGAGCAGCGGCTGCGGGTCGGTATCGCTGATGCAGCCGAACGCCGAGCAGCCGTGCATTTCGTCGAAAATCCGCTCGAACTTGGTGCGGAAGGGAGAGTTCTCTATGCTGTGGATTTCCCGCTGCAGGCCAATCTCAGGGTCGTAGGCCGCCATGCCGCCCCGCCGGGTACCCAGGTGGGAGTGATAGTCCGTGCCGAAAAACACATCCGCAATCGCGTCGCGCTGGCACACCGCGCCGAAAAAACCGCCCATTTTGCTTCCTCCGCCTTATTTATCCTCAAACACGCGCTTCATCATTTCCTGATACGCGTCCTCGACGTGGCCCAGGTCGCGGCGGAAGCGATCCTTGTCCAGCTTCTCATGGGTCTTCGCGTCCCAGAAGCGGCAGGTGTCGGGCGAGATTTCGTCGGCCAGCACGATGGTTCCGTCGGGCGTTTTGCCGAACTCCAGCTTGAAGTCGACCAGCTCCACCCCGCGCTCCAGGAAGAACTTTTTGAGATAGTCGTTCACGCAGAAGG
>CAKUFB010000122.1 GCA_934647145.1 uncultured Clostridia bacterium | reverse complement strand
GAGGGCGGCCTGAACGGCGCGCGCCTCCCCGCACCCCACCCACAGGCCTGTCGGCCTGCAAGGAAGCGATTCCCTGAAGGGAATCGCATTGAACGGGCGGCTGCGGCCGCCCGGGAGAACGACCGTCGCTGGGGGAGAGCGGAGGCGGATGGGAAGTTCAGCCTTCCGCCCTCGTCCGTCCTCGCCCGGTACGGAGCTTTCACCCCGTCTTCTCCCTTGGGGAGGCGCCGCCCGCAGGCAACGGATCAGGCTGCGGACTGGGGAGACGCCCGCTGTCCTAGCCAGACTCCGCCTCGGATCTTTCACGAACGAAGAATTCGGGAACTTCAATTTATGGTTCCCGAATTCGTCGATAGAACAAGCGGCAGCAGCTTGTGGGGCACCACCCCGAGTTTTCCGCGAACGAAGAATCTGGAGGCTCTAATCTGTGGCCGACAGATTCGTGTTATATTCGGCGGCAGCAGGTGGAAGCCGGCACTGCCGGCCGGCAGCAAGTGGGTCCGGGCCCTGCCCGGTGTGTCAAAAAGGAAAAACTTGTGTTTCGGGCGGAAAGACGGTTCCCCTTTTGGGGAAAGTGTGGTAAACTATACATATCTAATGGGAGACGAAGGAGGAAACTTTTGTCATGTCAGGAATGATGAACAACTTCTACTACGGAAAGGCCGGTCAGGCCGACTTCACGCCGGAGCAGCTGCCTGCCAACCGCGTACAGCTCTTTTTCTCGATGTTCCGCATCCGCTTCAGCGGCCTGATCGGAATGAACCTGCTGTATCTGCTGTTTGCGCTGCCGGCGATCCTGTGGACGGTCTTTAACCTGATGGCGATCAACGGCGCGGCCGCGGTGTACAGCGACGCGGGCGAGCTGATCAACCAGGTAAATCTGACCAAAGACGAGCTGCTGGCCTACGTCAACGTCTACCTGCTGGGCATGATTCCCTGCCTGATGATCCTGGCCTTCGGCACGACGGGCGTGACCTACGTGCTGCGCAACTGGGCGCGCGACCAGCACTCCTTCGTCATGAGCGACTTCAAGGACGCGATCAAGAACAACTGGAAGCAGACGCTGCTGGTCGGCCTGATCAACGGCCTGTCGCTGACGGTGACGTTCGTGTGCTACCGCTACTACGGCATGATGGCGCAGGAGTCGGTGTTCTGGATCATTCCGCGCACGCTGGTGGTGTGCATCTGCGCGCTGTGGTGGATTGTGAACATGCTGCTCTTCCCGATGATGGTAACCTACGACATGAAGTTCGGCACGCTGGTGCGCAACAGCTTCATCATGGGTCTGGCGCGCCTGCCGTACACGCTGCTTTTCGCGGTGCTGCCCCCGGCGCTCACCCTGCTCGTGGCCTACTATGTGCCCTACGGCTGGATTGTGATGCTCGTGTTCTACCTGCTGGTCGGCATGTCGGGCGTGCTGTTCATGCAGGTATCCTACGCCGTGAGCTGCTTCGACCGCTACCTGAACCCGCGCATCGAGGGCGCGCAGGTCAATATGGGTCTGCGCGATCCCAAGTATAACGACGACGATGACGACGAGGAGGAAGAGGACGACCCGACTCTTCCCAAGGCGTAATAAAACCCGCCCCTTTGGCGCATACTGCCCGCAGGAGGGATGGATATGCGCGAGGAGGAATCGCTTCTGCCGCTGACCGGCGCGCAGAGACAAAAGTATGAGACGGCCAGGCAGCTGGGTCTGATCGACAAGCTGCTTGAGGTGGGCTGGGGCGGGCTGACCGCCGAGGAAACCGGCCGCATCGGCGGACTGGTGGGCCGGGCCGCCCGGGAAAAGGCAAAGCGGATGGGATCCCTTTGATCGGGGGTCCCTTTCGCGGTAAAGAGGAGAGAGGATGTACAACCGATTTGCGGAGGTCTACGACCGCCTGATGGACGATTTCGACTACCCGGCCTGGGCGGAGTATTACCTCAGGCTGCTCAAAAGGGCGGGCTGCGCGCCGAAGACCATGTGCGAGTGCGGCTGCGGCACCGGCTCGATGACGCTCGAGTTCGCCCGGCGGGGACTGAAGATTACCGGCGTGGATCTGTCCGGCGAGATGCTGGCCCAGGCGCAGAAAAAGGCGCGCGCGGCCGGGCTGATGGTGCCCTTTGTGCAAGAGGACATGACCTGCCTGACTCTGCCCCGGCGGGTGGACGCGATCGTCGCCTGCTGCGACGGGGTGAACTACCTGACCGATATGCGGCAGGTGAAGGCGTTTTTCCGCGCGGCCAGGCAGTGGCTCAGGCCGGGCGGCGCGCTGGCCTTCGACGTGTCCACCGGGCGCAAGCTGCTCGAGCGGATGGGGGACGCGTTTTTCGGCGAGGATCGCGACGAGGTGACCTACCTGTGGCAGAACCGCCGCGAGGGACGGCTCGTGCGCATGGAGCTGACCTTCTTTCTGCGCCGCGAGGACGGCCTGTACGAGCGCTTCGACGAGGCGCAGACGCAGCGCGCCCACACGATCCAGGAGCTGACCGGGGCGCTGGCCGAGTGCGGCTTTTCGCAGGCTTCCGTCTTCGGCGAGCAGACCTTCGCCCCGCCCGCGGCGGACGATCTGCGCGTACACTTCGTCGCGCGGGCGGACTGACAGTGATACGTACTCAATAAAACCGGAGGAAATGATACGATGGACAACACGCTGAACAAAGACGGCATGCTGCGCATATCCTTGATGGGAGGTCAGGCGCGCGCCTTTCTGATCGACAGCACGCGTCTGGTGGAGGAGGCGCGGCGCATTCACTCGCTTTCGCGCACGGCAACGGCGGCGCTGGGACGCGCGCTGACCGGCGCGTCGATGATGGGCGCGATGCTCAAGGACGAGCGCGACAGCCTGACGCTGATGATCAGGGGCGGCGGCCCGATCGGCACGGTGATGGCCGTGGCGCGGTCGGACGGCTCGGTCAAGGGCTATGTGGACTGGCCGGACACCGAGCTTGAGCGCCGGACGGACGGCAAGCTGAACGTGGGCGGCGCGGTCGGAAAAGACGGCCAGCTGACGGTCGTCAAGGATCTGGGCCTGCGCGAGCCGTACGTGGGCAGAACCAACCTGGTCAGCGGCGAAATCGCCGAGGATCTGGCCATGTACTTTACCGCCTCGGAACAGACGCCCTCGCTGGTGTCGCTGGGCGTGCTGGTCAGGGATCAGGTGCTCGCCGCGGGCGGCCTGATCATTCAGGTGATGCCCGACTGCTCGGAAATCGCGCTCAAGTCGATCGAAAACAGCGCGCCGATGTTCATGGACATCAGCAGGACCATCGCCGATTACGGCCTGGACGGGGCGATGGAGCAGCTGCTGTGTCACCTGGAGCCGCAGGTGCTCGACCGCCTGACGCCGGTCTACCGCTGCGACTGCAGCCGGGAGCGCTTTGCGCGCGGGCTGATCTCCCTGGGGCAAAAGGAGCTGACGCAGCTGATCGAGGAGGATCACGGCGCGACGCTGGACTGCCATTTCTGCAATAAGCGCTATCGCTTTGACGAGACGCAGCTTCGGGAGCTGCTTTCGAGCGCGACCCGCCCGTAGCTTCGGGCGAAATCGAGGAGGAAAGCATGAGCACACAGGGCAAGGTGATCGCATTTCAGAAGGACGCGCGCTTCCTGCGGGAATGTGCGGCGCGGTACGTGGACAGCGACCCCTTGCGTGCGCTTGATTTTCTGCGCCGCGCGCGGGAGCTGGAGCCGGAGAACGCGGGGATACTGCTTGAGGAAGCGGAGCTGCTCAGCGGGATTGACCGTCCGCAGGAGTCGCTTCTGATGATTGCGCGCGCCTGCGCGTTTGGCGAGCTGCCCGCGGAGGCCTGCTATGGGCTGGCGAGCAATCTGCTGGCCCTGGGCATGCTGGAGCCGGCGCTTCAGGCGCTGAAAATCTACGTCGCGCGCGAGAAGAAGGGCGAGAACGCCCGGAACGCGCGGGAGCTGCTGGCGCTGTTCGGCCTGCTGAACCGGACGCAGTCGCGGCGCGGAGGCTATGCCTCGGCGCTGGCGCAGCGCGCGGTCTGGCTGATTCGCACCGGCCGCCATGAGCGGGCGCTGCGGCTGATCGACCGGGCGCTGTCCCAGCAGCCAGACAGCCGTCAGCTGCTGGTCATGAAGGTGAAGTGCTGCCTGCACACCGGCCGGGAGGAGACGGCCCGCGACCTGGCGAAATACCTCGCGCGCAACGAGTTTGAGGACGATCTGCCGCTCCTTGCGCAGGTGCTTTCCGAAAAGCCGGGCAGCGAGGCGCTGCTTGATCAGCTTCTGGAGAGCTTTTCAAGCGACACAGACGCCGGAGCGCTCCTGACGCGGCTTCGCGTGTACGTCAACCTGGGCTGCGGCGACCGGATACACAGCCTGCTGCCCCGGCTCCTGCGGGAAGCGCCGTATGACCGGGGCGTGATGCACGCCGCCGCGATGGACGCGCTCCGGAGCGGAAACGAGGAAAACGCGCGCTGGTACTGGCGGCAGATGCTGCGGATCTGGCCGGGCGACGCGGTGGCGGCGGAGGCTTTGCGCCGCGCCGATCCGCAGGGGCCGTGGCAGGCATGCCTGAGCGAGGAACGGACGCGCGAGCTGCGGCAGGCCAGCCTTCACCCGGGCGACAGCCTGTTTTCCCTGGTCAGGTGGGCGCTGGACGCCTGCGACGGCCGGGCGCTAATGAGGCTGCTGGACGCGCTGGCTCAGTCGCCCGAGCGCGAGGGCGAGCTGCTGCTGCGCGAGGCGCTGGCGCATCCCGAGTTGCCTGACGCGATCAAGCTCCACGCCCTGCAGGCGCTTGCGCGCCGCGGCTGGAGCGCGCCCTGCGTGTGGGTCAGCGCGTCGGGCACATGGCTTCTGGGGGAAAACGACCGGCCGGACTGGGACGTGTCCGCCGGGCTGAAGCGCCTGCTGGACTGCGCGCGCACCGGCCTGGACGAGGTCTGTCCGTCCGGGCAAACGACGCTCGAGCGCCTGTGGAAAAGGCTTTGCGGCCTGGGCCGGGCGATGCCCCATGGCGAACGCCTGACCCCCGCCCTGCTGGCGCTGACGCTTCAGGAATGCGGCCGGGACGAGAAAATCAGCCGCCTGGCCAGTCAGTACGGCCAGAGCGAGCGCAGACTGCGCTTTGACGCGGCGCGCCTGCGCGTGCTGCTGAAAATACATGAAAGAGGGAATACACATGAAGCTGATTGACTTTGACGCACAGTTTGCCCGCTACGCGCAGGACTATATCCGCGCGCACAAGGCGGAGTTTAAGAATATGGACGAGGCCGAGGCGCAGATGCCGGAGATCTACCTGCGCTGGCTCAATCAGGCGGCCGACTGGCTGGACGGCAGAACGCCCGGCGAATGGTTTTCGCAGTACTCCGATCCCGAGGAGCTGGTCGGCCTGGCGCGCGAGTATCAGAAGGCGGGAATCTCCCTGCCCGACCAGCTGCTCGAGCGCATCGCCGACCTGGGCGAGGCGGCGGTTCCCGCGCTGATGAAGATGGCGGGGGAGTACGAGCAGTCGCCCGAGCTGGCGATGACCGCGCTCAACCTGCTCATTGAGATCGGCAGCGAGCAGCCGCTCGAGCTGTGCCTGGACGTGATCGAGCATGCGGGGGACAGGCAGGAGCTGTCCGAGGTGGCCTCCGAGCTTTTGCAGAGCCTGGGCGAGGCGGCCAGGGAGCCGGTGCTTTCGCGCATGGAGCACGCCGCCGGCGAGGCAAAGGCAGCCTTTTTGGACGTGCTGTGCAACTTTTCGGGCGATGAACGCATCTATAAATATGCACGGGACGCCTTCCGCACCAGTCTCGACCGCCGGGCGCTGTACGCCTCCTACCTGGCCAAGCTGGGCGACCCGCGCGCCGTCGAGACGCTGCGCCAGGCGCTGGAGCTGACCGACCTGAACTATCTGGACTATATCGAGATCGTCCACGCCATCGAGGCGCTGGGCGGCGAGGTCGAAACCGAGCGCGAGTTCAACGGCGACCCGTACTATGAGTCGCTCAAGGAGCTGCGCTGACGCAATAAAAAAGGTGGAGTGAGCCGATGAAATGTACCGCTTGCGGTGAAAACAATGTGGATAACGCCAGGTTTTGCGCTTTCTGCGGCGCAAAGCTGGATACGACGCGCCATCTGCCGGTCGTAGAGCCCGCGAACGAGGCCAAGGCGACCGAAAAGCCGGCTTCGGAACCGGCCAAGGAGACTGCGCAGCCGCTGGGGGACAACCCCATCCAGCCGGTGCGCCGCTCGATGCCGCATCTGTACGGGGAGCGCCCCACGGCCACTGCGGACTACACCGTGCTCAGGCCGCGTGAGTCCCGCGCGGAAAAGGCGCGCCCCGAGCCTCAGGGAGAACAGCCTCAGGAGGAGCCGCTGCGCCCGAATCGCGCACAGAGCGTCCCGCCCCGCAGGGAGCCTGAGGAGAAAAAAGTCTTCCTCTTCGACGACGAAATCGAGGAGGAAAAGGAAAAAAAGCGGGACGAGGAGGAAAGGCGGCGCAGGGAGGCCTTCAAAAAGCAGCACTCCGCGCCCGACGACGACCTGTTCTACGACGAAGAGGACGAGGAGTACGGCGAGGACGTCGATGACGACGAGGAGGACTCGCGCGGCGGCCGGGTGTTCATCAAGGTCATCTCGGTGCTGACCGTGGTCGCGCTGATCGCGGCGATTGCGGGCTTCCTGTTCGCCACCTCGCTGGGCGGCAGGCTGCGGGCGCAGTGGGGCGTGTCCTGGGACTATCAGGACTACCTGAACCTGGCCGACTGGGAGCGGAAGTCGGGCAACCTGAGCGGCGCGTCCGACGCGTACCTCAACGCCTTCAAGCTCAAGAGCGACGACTACGACGTGTCGCTGCAGATCGCGTACGGCTTCGAGGCCTGCTCGGACACCGCCCACGCCGAGGCGATGTACACCTTCCTCATCAAGAACTACCCGAACCGCGACGAGCCCTACGACCATCTGATGGCGCTGCTCTACACCCAGGGCAGGCTGCCCGAATACGAGGCGCTGCTCGCCCTACGCGCGAAGAACCAGCCGGGCTATCAGGGCGCGACCGCCTATCAGCCGCCGGTCGCCTCGCCCGACAGCGGCACGTATGCGGGCTCGGTACAGCTGATTCTGACCGCCGAAAAGGCGCAGGAAATTCGCTACACGCTGGACGATACCCAGCCCACCGCCCAGTCGCTGCTCTACACCGGCCCGATCCACTTCGGCCCGGGCAGCTACTCGGTGCGCGCCGTCGCCATCTACGAAAACGGCACCCTCAGCGCGGAGTGGAGCGGCTTCTACAGCGTCACCGCCGCCAACTGAACACAGCGCGCCCCCGACCGGTTTCCCGGCCGGGGGCGTTTTCATGGATTGCTAAGGCATAAGAACCGCGCAGTCACCTTCGGGAGCGCTTTCTGCCCGCTTCAGTCCGTACCTCGCATTCGAATGGCTGTATCTCTTCAGTTCCGCGGGTCGCGGCGCGCTTTTGAAGAGCGCTGTCTGCACTCGGCCATCTGAATCACACTTCATTCGAGGCAGAGCCTCTCTATACCGTCTTGCCGGGCGTCCCTAGCCTGCCTTTGTTTTTTAGAACGGCGCTGTGCCGATCCGTATTCCAAAGCCACGTTTCATTCAGGGTAAAGCACTCCTGTTCCGTATTTCATCATGCGGATCAAAGTGCTTTTCGGAGGCTTTCGGCAGTTATCCGCCTCCGATCGTACGCGAATAACATACTGCCTCATCCTGGAACCACGTTTCATTTGGGGAAATGCATTTCTGTGC
>CAKUFB010000121.1 GCA_934647145.1 uncultured Clostridia bacterium | reverse complement strand
AAATTGAAGCGTGGGAGCTCAATTCACTCTTGACAATCCTTGAAATGCAGGGAATAATAAGACAGTCGGCCGGCAAGCTCTACCGGTCGATCAAATAAAGCGATACAACATCATCCGGAGGTTTAGATAGATGCCGTACAAGTTGGTTATTGTGGAGTCGCCCGCCAAGGCGCGCACCATCAGCAAGTTCCTGGGCCGAGGCTACAAGGTGGAGGCCTCGAACGGTCATGTGCGCGACATGCCCAAGTCGCAGATCGGCGTGGACATTGAGCACAATTTCACGCCCAAGTACATCACCATCCGCGGCCGCGGCGAGATTCTGGAAAAGATCCGCAAGGAAGCGAAAAACGCCACCAAGGTCTTTCTCGCGACAGACCCGGACCGCGAGGGAGAGGCCATTTCCTGGCATCTGGCCAACGTGCTGGGCATCAGGGAGGACGCGCCCTGCCGCATCGAGTTCTTCGAGATCACCAACAAGGCGGTCAAGGAGGCCATCAAGTCCTGCCGCCCGATCGACATGGATCTGGTCAACGCGCAGCAGGCGCGCCGCGTGCTGGATCGCCTGATCGGCTACAAGATCAGCCCGCTTTTGTGGCGCAAGATCCACAAGGGGCTGTCGGCCGGCCGCGTGCAGTCGGTGGCCACGGCCATGATCTGCGACCGCGAACGCGAGATCGAGGCCTTCGAGCCGGAGGAATACTGGACGATCACCGGCTCCTTCGAGAGCGAGGGCATGCGCTTTGACGCGCGCTTCCTGTCCATCGACGGCGCGGACGCGCTGCACAACGAGCAGGAGGCGAACGCCGCCGCCGAGCGCATGCAGAAGGCGAAATTCACCGTCCAGTCGGTCAAGAAGGGCGAGCGCCGCAAGAACCCCGCCGCGCCCTTTACCACCTCGAACCTTCAGCAGGAGGCCAGCCGCAAGCTGGGCTTCACCACCCTCAAGACCATGCAGATCGCCCAGCAGCTCTATGAAGGTGTGGACATCGAGGGCGAGGGCACGCAGGGTCTGGTGTCCTATATCCGTACCGACAGCACCCGCATCTCCGACGAGGCGGTCGCCGCCGTGCGCGAGATGATTTCCGCCGGCTACGGCCCCGACTACCTGCCCGCCGAGCCCAACCGCTACAAGAGCCGCAAGACCGCGCAGGACGCGCACGAGGCCATCCGCCCGACCGACGTCAACCGCCGCCCGGAGAATATCAAGTCCTCGCTGACCCGCGACCAGTTCCGCCTGTACAAGCTGATCTGGTCCCGCTTCGTGTCCAGCCAGATGACCCCGGCTCTCTATGACACGATCTCCGCCGACATCGAGGGCGGCGGCGTGCTGCTGCGCGCCAGCGGCCAGAAGCTGCGCTTCGCCGGCTTCACCGTGGTCTATGAGGAGGGTCAGGACGACGCGCAGGCCGAGCAGGAGGGCATGCTGCCCGCGCTGGACGAGGGCACCGGTGCGCGCCTTCTCGAGGTGGCGCAGGAGCAGAAGTTCACCCAGGCGCCGCCCCGCTACACCGAGGCGTCGCTGGTTCGCGCGCTGGAGGAAAAGGGCATCGGCCGTCCCTCCACCTACGCGCCCACCATCGCCACCATCCTGGCGCGCTCCTACGTGACCCGCGAAAACAAGCGGCTCATGCCCACCGAGCTGGGTTTGGTGGTCAACGACATGATGAAGACCTACTTCCCGGACATCGTGGACATCCAGTTCACCGCCGGCATGGAGGATCAGCTGGACAAGGTCGAGGAGGGCGGCGTGGACTGGCACGAGATCATCCGCGAGTTCTACGGCCCCTTCGAGGAAACGCTCGAGAAGGCCGAAAACTCGATCGAAAAGGTCTCTGTCGAGCCGGAGGTGTCCGACATTCCCTGCGAGGAATGCGGCGCGATGATGGTCTACAAGATGGGCAAGTACGGCAAGTTCCTGGCCTGCCCGAACTTCCCCAAGTGCCGCTTCACCATGGCGCTGCTCAAGTATATCGACGCGGAGTGCCCCCTGTGCGGCGGCAGGCTGCTCGAGCGCGTGAGCAAGAAGGGGCGAAAGTTCTACGGCTGCGAGCACTATCCCGAGTGCCAGTTCGTCTCCTGGGAGCAGCCGGTTCGGGAAAAGTGCCCCGTCTGCGGCGGACGCATGGTGCTCAAGCGCGGCCGCAAGGGCGAGGTGTATCACGTCTGCGTGAACGAAAACTGCCGCCATCGCGTGGAAGTGGATCAGGGCGGAGGAAACGACGCGGATGAATGAGAGAGTAACCATTGTGGGCGCGGGACTGGCGGGCAGCGAGGCCGCCTGGCAGCTGCTCAGGCGCGGCGTCCCGGTCACGCTGATTGAAATGCGCCCGGTCAGGTCCACGCCCGCCCACGTAACCGACGGCTTTGCCGAGCTGGTCTGCTCAAACTCGCTCAAGGCCGAGCACCTGACCAACGGCAGCGGCCTGCTCAAGGCCGAGATGCGCCGCTTCGATTCGCTGATCCTGCGCTGCGCCGAGGAGAGCCGCGTGCCGGCCGGCGGGGCGCTGGCGGTCGACCGGACGCTGTTTTCAAGGAAGGTCACCGACGCGCTGACGGAACATCCGCTGTGCGAGGTGCGCCGCGAGGTGGTTTCGTCGCTCCCGGACGCGCCCTGCATCATCGCCACCGGCCCTTTGACCGACGACGGCCTGGCGCAGGCGATACAGGCTCTCCCCGGCATGAGCGCGCTCAACTTCTTCGACGCGGAGGCGCCCATCGTGACCGCCGAGTCGATCGACATGACCAAAGCCTTCCGCGCCTCGCGCTACGGCCGGGGCGACGGCGACGACTACATCAACTGCCCGATGACCGAGGAAGAGTACAACGCCTTTTACGACGCGCTGGTCTCGGCCGAGCTGGCCGAGGTGCACGACTTTGAAAAGAAGCTGGTCTTCGAGGGCTGCCTGGCGGTCGAAATCCTCGCGGGCAGGGGGCGCATGACGCTGGCCTTCGGGCCGCTCAAGCCGGTCGGGCTCATCGACCCGCACACCGGAAAGCAGCCCTTCGCCGTGGTGCAGCTGCGCCAGGACAACGCCCAGGGCACGCTCTATAACATTGTGGGCTTTCAGACCCGCCTCAAGTGGGGCGAGCAGAAGCGCGTGTTCGGCATGATTCCGGGCCTTGAGAAGGCCGAGTACGCTCGCTACGGCGTGATGCACCGCAACACCTACCTAAACGGCCCCGACGTGCTGGGGGACAACTTCGCCCTGAAAACCGATCCGCTTTTCCGCTTCGCCGGCCAGATGACCGGCGTGGAGGGGTATATGGAGTCGGCGGCCAGCGGCCTTCTCGCGGGCGTGATGCTCTCGCGCCGGCTGCGCGGCCTGAGCGAGCCCACCCTGCCCGGCACCACCATGCTGGGCGCGCTCGTGCGCCACACCACTACGAAAACATCCGATTATCAGCCCATGAACGCCAACTTCGGCATACTCGACCCGCTGGAAAAGCGCGTCCGGGGCAAGAAATTCCGCTACGAGGCCCTGTCCGAGCGCGCGCTCGCCGACCTGGACAGGCTGGTCGCGGAGGAACGTCTGGAGGATTAAAGCACATGTCCATTAAGGGTACAACCATCTGCGCGGTGCGCCGGAACGGCGTGACCGCCATCGCGGGCGACGGCCAGGTGACGATGGGCGAAAGCGTCGTCATGAAAAACAACGCCGTCAAGGTTCGCCGCATCTTTAACGACCGGGTGGTCGTCGGCTTCGCGGGCACGGTGGCCGACGCGTTCGCGCTGTGCGAGCGGCTGGAGACCAAGCTGACCCAGTACGCCGGCAACCTGCAGCGCGCCGCCGTCGAGCTGGCGATGGACTGGCGCAGCGACAAGGCCATGCGCAAGCTGGAGGCCATGCTGATCTGCGCCGACAGGGACAACCTGATGGTGCTGTCGGGCAGCGGCGAGGTGATCGAGCCGGACGGCGACATCCTGGCCATCGGCTCGGGCGGCAACTACGCGCTCTCCGCCGGCAAGGCGCTGCTGGAGAACACCGACCTGCCCGCCGAGGCCGTCGCGAAGAAGGCGCTGCTGATCGCCTCCTCGATCTGCGTGTTCACCAACGACCACATTACCGTGGAGGTGATCGGCCGTGAATAAGCTCACCCCGCGCGAAATCGTGCGCGAACTGGACAAATACATCATCGGCCAGGACGAGGCCAAGCGCGCCGTGGCCATCGCGCTGCGCAACCGCTATCGCCGCGCCCAGCTCCCTCCCGAAATGCAGGAGGAGGTCACGCCCAAGAACATCCTGATGGTCGGCCCGACCGGCGTGGGCAAGACCGAAATCGCCCGCCGCCTGGCCAGGCTGGTGGACGCGCCCTTCGTCAAGGTCGAGGCCACCAAGTTCACCGAGGTGGGCTACGTCGGCCGCGACGTGGACTCGATCATCCGCGACCTGGTCGAGGCATCCATCCGCACGATCAAAAAGGCGCATGAGGACGGCGTGACCGGTCAGGCGCAGGAGCGCGCCGAGGAGCGCCTGATCGACCTGATCATCGACCCGCCCAGGAAGCCCGCCAACCCCATCGACATCCTGCTGGGCAACAAGCCGAAGAAGGCCGAGCTCTCGCCCGAGGTGCGCGAAAAGGAAGCGCCCCGCCGCGACGAAATCCGTTCTCAGCTGCGCGCGGGCAAGCTGGAGCACATGCTGGTCGAGGTCGAGGTGGAGGAAATCACCCCGAGCAACGAAATCCCTGGCACCGACGTGAACATGAACGACGTGCTGGGCTCGATCATGCCCAAGAAGACCAAGCTGCGCAGGGTCGAGGTCGCCGAGGCGCGCAAAATCCTGGTCGCCGAGGAGCAGCAGAACCTGATCGACATGGACAGCGTGTACACCGAGGCGCTGCGCGCCGCCGAGGAGGACGGCATCGTCTTCCTGGACGAGATCGATAAGGTGGCGGGCAAGGCCTCCGGCCACGGCCCCGACGTCTCCCGCGAGGGCGTGCAGCGCGACATCCTGCCCATCGTCGAGGGCTGCACCGTGGCCACCAAGTACGGCCCGGTCAAGACCGACCACATCCTCTTCATCGCGGCCGGCGCCTTCCACGTCTCCAGGGTTTCCGACCTGATTCCCGAGCTGCAGGGCCGCTTCCCGGTACACGTGGAGCTCAAACCCCTGACCATCGACGACTATAAGCGCATCCTCACCCAGCCGCGCAACGCGCTCATCCGCCAGTACGAGGCGCTGCTCGCCGTGGACGGCGTGGAGATCGAGTTTAAAGAGGACGCGCTGGACGCCATCGCCGAGCACGCCTTCTACGCCAACGAGCACAGCGAGAACATCGGCGCGCGCAGGCTGCACACAGAGCTCGAGAAAATGCTCAGCGACATCGCCTTCAACGCGGGCGGCGGCGACGGCGCGCAGGTCAGGGTGACCATCGACGCGGCCTACGTCGAAAGCCAGCTCAAGGCCGAGACCAAGCAGCAGGATCTGAGCCGCTATATCCTGTAAACGTTATTGATTGAAGGGCCTGATTCACGCGATCAGGCCCTTTTAGCGAAAGGAGAAAGACATGAACAAATGGCAAATCGAGTCGGCCTGCGCCTCGACGCAGGAGGCGTTCGGGCTTCAGGCAGTCGCCGCGGCGATCCGGCGGCATGCGGGCTATGCCCCGGCGGTGCGGCCGCGCGTGGAAGAGGGCAGCTGCGTCCGCCTGCGCCTGGACAAAGCCCTGCCCGCGAACGCCTATCGCCTGCAGGTGAGCGAGCCGGATGCGCAGGGTCAGCAGGTCTGTCTCTCCGGCGCGGACGAAAACGCGCTGATGTACGCCTGCATGGACTTCGCGAACGTGTACCTCGAGAAGGCGGCGCAGTCGGACACCTCAGGCTCGCCTTACTATCGCCGCTCGATCTTCGCCGGGGACGCGCTGCCCGCCGCCGATCACCTCAGCGCGCCGGCGATCCTTCATCGCGGATTGTGGACGTGGGGACACGTGATCTACGACGTGCGCGGCTACCTGGAGCACATGGCGCGCCTGAAGCTCAACGAGGTCATCATCTGGAACGATTTTCTGCCGGTCAACGCGCGCGAGGTGGTGGAAATCGCCCATTCGCTGGGCATTCGCGTGATCTGGGGGTACGCCTGGGGCTGGGACACCGGCATCAACCTGGATCTGTCCGATCAGGCGGCGCTTGACCGGGCGGCCGACGCGGTGGTTCAGCAGTACGAGCGCGAGTACGCCCATACGGACGGCGACGGACTGTACTTCCAGAGCTTCACCGAGACCGCCCAGGAGCGGGTGAACGGCCGGCTCATCGCCCAGGTGGTCGTGGACTGGGTAAACGGCATCGCCGCGCGCATCCTTGAAAAGCATCCGCGGCTTCGCCTGCAGTTCGGCCTGCACGCCTCGTCGGTCAAAAACCACCTGGAGCACATCGCCCGCACCGACCCGCGCGTCGAGATCATCTGGGAGGACTGCGGCGACTTCCCGTACCACTACATGCCCTCCCGGCAATCCAACCCGCAGGCCACGCGCGATTTCACCGACCGCATGCTCTCCCTTCGCCCGGGCACAGTCACCGGCGCGGTGCTCAAGGGCATGATTTGCCTGGACTGGGGCGCGTTCGAGCACCAGGCCGGCCCCTTCGTGCTGGGTCACGCGGACGAGGAAACGATTCGCGCCCGCAGGGAGCGGATTCGTCCCATCTGGCGGCAGATACAGGCCGAGTGGATGACCTGGGGCGCGGTCTGTCAGGCAACGGTCAGGCAGATGGCCGCCTCGCCGGTCGCGCTGTACGGCCTGCTCGAGGACGGCCTGTTCGAGCGCGATATCCCGCTGCCCGCGGCGCTCTTCGCGGGGTTTCTGTGGAATCCCGAAACGGATTTTTGCGAGCTGCTGCGAACCTGCGCCCAGCGAAGCGACGTGACGCTCTGCTGACCCCATGGCCAAAGCGGAAAAAACCGGCCGCAGTTCGGACGAACCGGTTTCGCGCCATTGACGAAGTGCGCCTTATGCGTTAAAATAAATACACGGGAGGAATGCTCATGAATACCGCAACAAATACACGGGAGGAATGCTCATGAATACCGCAACGACGCTCTGGTACGACCGGCCTGCCGCCAAGTGGACGGACGCGCTGCCCCTGGGCAACGGCTCGCTGGGCGCGATGGTGTACGGCGGCTGTCCGCAGGAGAGAATCTGCCTGAACCTGGACACGCTGTGGTCGGGCGGCCCCTATCCCAGGGAAAAAGGCGACTATACCGCCGCCTACAGGCAGGCCCAGGCGCTGGCGCAGGCGGGCAGGCTCCGCGAAGCGCAGGACCTGATCGAGGAAAAGCTGCTCACCCGCAACGGAAACACCTACCTGCCGCTGGGCGATCTGCGCCTGGAGTTCGCCGAGGAGGGCAGGGTACACGGCTATATGCGCGCGCTCGACCTCAAAACGGGCGTACACACCGTCGCCTTTTCCCGCGAAAAGACCCGCTGGAACCCGGCGACCCAGGTAAAGGAGACCTGCTTCGTCTCGTATCCCGACCGCTGCCTGGTGCTGCGGCTGACCGCCTCCGAGCCGGTGACGGTGCAGGCGACGCTTCACAGCCTGCTGCGCCACGACTGCCGCGTCGAGGATGACGCGCTGCTCATGGATGTGACCTGTCCGGGCGAGCTGGGCCTGATGCGCAGCGAGTTCGCGAAGGAAGAGGGCGGCATGCGGGCGAGGGTGGCCTGCGCGGCTCAGAGCGACGGACTGGTGAAGATGCAGGGCGGCGTGATCCGGGTGGAGGGCGCGAAGGAGCTGACGCTGTACCTGACCGCCGAGAGCTCGTTCGTGCGCTACGACCACGAGCCGGACAGCCGCGCCTACCGCAAGCGCGCGCTGAAACGTCTCGCTGCGGCGCAAAATAAGGGGTATTTTGACCTGCTGGAAACGCACGAATGCGACATGGCGAGGTACTTTGACCGGGTCGAGCTGCACCTGGGCGAGACCGACGCGGGCAGCGC
>CAKUFB010000120.1 GCA_934647145.1 uncultured Clostridia bacterium | reverse complement strand
TTGGCCGCTTCAATCAATGGCGGCCAAGGTCGTCGATAGAATGCGCGGCAGCAAGTGGCAGTCGGCCCTGCCGACCGACAGCAGGTGGCTCCGGGCACAGCCCGGCGGCAGCGCCGACCGGTAATCCGCAGGGAATCCTGCGGATTTGCAGACCTTGGCCGCTTCAATCAATGGCGGCCAAGGTCGTCGATAGAATGCGCGGCAGCAAGTGGCAGTCGGCCCTGCCGACCGGCAGCAAGTGGGTGCAGGCATTGCTTGTCCGACCGACAGCAGACAAACTTCGGTGGGGGTCTGGGGGAGCGCGAAGCGAATGCGGAGCCTCCCCCAGCCAAAGGCGAGTCGGCAAAGCCGACTCATGTTTTCTGGGGAATCCCGGAAAACCGAAGACCCTGGGAACTTCAATTTATGGTTCCCAGGGTCGTCGATAGAATCGGCGGCAGCAGGTGGCTCCGGGCACAGCCCGGCGGCAGCGCCGACCGGCAATCCGCAGGGAATCCTGCGGATTTGCAGACCTTGGCCGCTTCAATTAATGGCGGCCAAGGTCGTCGATAGAATGCGCGGCAGCAAGTGGCAGTCGGCCCTGCCGACCGGCAGCAGGTGGCTCCGGGCACAGCCCGGCGGCAGCGCCGACCGGTAATCCGCAGGGAATCCTGCGGATTTGCAGACCTTGGCCGCTTCAATCAATGGCGGCCAAGGTCGTCGATAGAATGCGCGGCAGCAAGTGGCAGTCGGCCCTGCCGACCGGCGGCAAGTGGGTGTCGGCACTGCCGACCCAGTTAGTCGAGCGTGTCGGCCTCGGCGCGGTCGGCGGTCTCGGCGAGCACAAGCCCCTCGTTGTTTTCACAGGCCAGACGGATGCTCCACTCGTTTTCGAAGAAGAGCACGTCGCGGCCCGCGCGGTCGATGGCGGGCTCGGTGGTGGAAGTCAGGCGCAGCTTGTCGACCGGCTTGGGGCTCCTGACGATCCAGCGGACGTACTTGAACGGCAGGCTTTCGCGGGTCAGATCCACGCCATACTCGGACTTGAGCCGATACTCCAGCACGTCCATCTGCAGCGCGCCGACCACGCCCGCGATCATCTCCTCGCGGCCGATGTGGGGGCGCTTGAAGGTCTGGATCGCGCCCTCCTGAGAAAGCTGGGTCACGCCCTTGAGGAACTGCTTGCGCTTCATGCTGTCCACCGGGCTAACGCGGCAGAAGAACTCGGGCGCGAACAGCGGGATGCCTGAATAGCGAACCGGCTCGCCGGTGCACAGCGTGTCGCCCAGGCGAAAAATGCCCGGGTCGAACAGGCCGATGATGTCGCCCGCGTAGGCGGTTTCGACGGCCTCGTGCTCCTGCGCCATGAACTGCTGCGGCTGCTTGAGCGCGATCTGGCCGTTCGAGGAGGAGTGCCAGACCGTCATGCCCTTCTCGAACACGCCCGAGCAGATGCGCATGAAGGCCAGGCGGTCGCGGTGGGCGGGGTTCATGTTGGCCTGAATCTTGAAGATGAAGCCGGTGAACTTGTCGCTGGCCGGGTCGATCGGACCCTTGTCGGACACGCGCGCGGTGGGCGACTTGGTGTACTTGAGGAAGCGCTTGAGGAAGGGCTCCACGCCGAAGTTGTTGAACGCGCTGCCGAAGAACATGGGCGTGAGCTGGCCCGAGAGGATCATGTCCAGGTCGAACGGGTCGCCCGCCACGTCCAGCAGTTCGATGTCCTCGAGCAGTTTATTGTAGTATTCCTTGCCCAGCACGCCCGGCAGCTCCGGGTCGTCCAGCGCCAGCTCGCGCACCTCGACCTGCGTCTGGCCGTGGTTGCCGCCTGCGTACAGCTCCACCATGCGGGTGTCGCGGTGGAATACGCCCTTGAAGTCGCCGTGGATGCCGATGGGCCAGTTGACCGGGCAGGAGCGGATGCCCAGCACGTTCTCCAGCTCCTCCATCAGGTCGAAGGGATCCTTGCCGGCGTGGTCGAGCTTGTTGACGAAGGTGAAGATCGGAATCGAGCGCAGGCGGCAGACCTTGAACAGCTTGATGGTCTGCTCCTCCACGCCCTTGGCGCAGTCGATCAGCATGACCGCGCTGTCGGCGGCGACCAGCGTGCGGTAGGTGTCCTCGGAGAAGTCCTGGTGGCCGGGGGTGTCCAGGATGTTGATGCGGTAGCCGTCAAAGTCGAACACCATCGCCGACGACGTAACCGAGATGCCGCGCTGCTTTTCGATCTCCATCCAGTCGGAGGTGGCGTGGCGGGCGGCCTTGCGCGCCTTGACCGAGCCGGCCTGGCGAATGGCGCCGCCGTAGAGCAGCAGCTTCTCGGTCAGGGTGGTTTTACCTGCGTCGGGGTGGGAAATGATGGCGAAGGTGCGCCGGCGCGCAACCTCGCGGGCGAGTTCGGGATGTTCCATGTATGTATCCTCCTTTGGTGTGATGGGGTGCGAAGCCGGGTCTGCGCGGTATCAAATCGGGTACATACGAAGCCTCCTCGCCTGCTGATGACGGGCGCTCGCGCACCCATCCTATCTTATTTATTTTACTCCAGTTTTCACGCGCTGTACGCAAGTTTTGGTTAAACCTATAGAGAGGACGATTGAGAGGCCGTCGGCAGGGCCGGCAGGCTGAGCCTGCACCCGGTTGCTGCCGCCGGTTCTGGCGACGACTATCGGCCGCCATAGATTGGAGCGGCCGAAGTCTATGTTTTTGCGTTGCGCCGCATTCTGCGAGCCACGTCTCTGCATCCACTCTCGCCACGCGGGTTGCTGTACTCCTTGGGAGAGCTCGAGAGGGCCGCAGTCCTCTCGAATTCAAATCGAGCCCAGCGACATGCGCGGTGGGCGCGGGCAATTTTTCTGGCGGGGATTCCGAGCGTGTTCCATTTATATCCAAGACTTATTTACATTGAAATACGCTCGAAGCCCCAGAAGAAAAATTGATTCCCTGCAGGCTCCGCGCCCGAAAAATCTTTGATTTTTAGCGGAGACTGGAGAGGGTGGCAGTGGCGGGGGAGCCTGCTTCCCCGCCACACGGCTTGTCGATTTAACATTCGCTGATAGATAAGAAGGCGAAGATCGCGTACAATAACAGTATTGACTGGGAAAAGGAGGTTATAACCATGGTCAACAAGAAGATGAGCATCATCGAGGTGCTGCGCCTCAACCGCGACACCGCCCCCATCCTGATGGACTTCGGCATGCACTGCCTGGGCTGCCCGCACGCGACGGCGGAGAGCCTGGAGGACGCCTGCGCGGCGCACGGCGTGGATGTGGACGAGCTGGTGGAAAAGCTGAACGCTTTCCTGGCCGGGCAGTCCAAGTAAGGCACAAGATGTGGATAACTTCGGTGAGGGCAAGGCTTTTCCACCTGTTCGGCATGAAGTTATCCACATTTCTGTTCGAAAAGCGGTGGATAATGTGGACAACTGTCTGTGTATTGCGTGCATAGCGGGGATAAATCATCCACAGCGTCCGACCGCATCACATATTTTTCCACAGACCTGAGTAAAAAACAGAAAGGAAGTGCGTTTTATGACACCTCGTGAGGCTTACGAGCAGTGGCTCAAGGACTTCGCGGACGACCGCGAGACGGTGGACGAGCTGCTCTCCATTCGAAACGACGACAAGGAAATCGAGGATCGCTTTTATACCGACCTGAGCTTCGGCACGGCCGGCCTGCGCGGCGTGATCGGCGCGGGCAGCAACCGCATGAACTGCTACGTGGTGCGCCGGGCGACCCAGGCGCTGGCCCGGTACATCCTGTCCGCCCCCGGCCAGGCCGAGCGCGGCGTGGTCATCGCCTACGACTCCCGCCGGTTCAGCGACCGCTTCGCCAGGCAGGCGGCGCTGGTGCTGTGCAGGATGGGCGTGAAGGTCTACCTGTTCGAGTCGCTGCGGCCGGTGCCCATGCTGTCCTTCGCGGTGCGCCACCTGAAGGCCATTGCGGGCATCGTGATCACCGCCAGCCACAACCCCGCGCAGTACAACGGCTACAAGGTCTACTGGGAGGACGGCGGCCAGATGCCTCCCGAGCGCGCCGACAAGATTCTGGAGCTGATTCGCCAGACCACCTATCAGGAAAGCCTGCCCATGGACGAGGATAAGGCGCTTGCAAGCGGCCTGCTGCAGATCATCGGCAAGGACGTGGACGACGCGTACATGGCCTGCGTGGAGAGCCTGGCCATTTCGCCCGAGCTGGATCGCGAGATGGGCGACAGGCTGACCATCGTCTACACCCCCCTGCACGGCTCGGGCAACATGCCGGTGCGCCGCGCGCTGGCCGACATGGGCTTTACGCGCGTGTTCGTCGTACCGGAGCAGGAAAAGCCCGACCCGACCTTCCACACCGTGCGCGTGCCCAACCCCGAGGATCCGGCGGCGTTTGAGCTGGCGCTCGAGCTGCAGAAAAAGGTGCACGCCGATCTGGTGTTCGGCACCGACCCGGACTGCGACCGCGTGGGCATCGCGGTGCTGGACGGCGAGGGCAGGGTGCGCGCGCTCAGCGGCAACCAGATCGGCTGCCTGCTGCTGCACTACATCCTCGACCGCCGCAGGGCGAACGGCACGCTGCCAAAGAACGCCGCTGCGGTCAAGTCGATCGTGTCCACCGAGCTGGCGCGCGCCATCTGCGAGGACTACGGCTGCGCGATGGTCGAGACGCTGACCGGCTTCAAGTTTATCGCCGAGAAGATCGAGCAGTTCACCGAGACCGGCGAGCACACCTTTGTGTTCGGCTTTGAGGAATCCTGCGGGTACCTCAGCGGCACCGAGGTGCGCGACAAGGACGGCGTGAACGCCAGTCTGCTCATCGCCGAGACCGCCGCCTGGTACAAGAAGCAGAACATGACCCTCTACGACGCGCTCGAGGCCATCTATAAGAAGTACGGCTATTACGACTCCAGGGTCACCTCCTTCGCGCTGTCCGGCAAGGACGGCCTGCAGAAGATGGGTGCGCTGATGCGCGACCTGCGCGAAAAGGTGCCTTCCGAGTTCGCGGGCAAGCGCGTGCTGGCCGTGCGCGACTACCTCAGGGGCGAGCGCGTGGACAGCCAGGGCCGCGTCGGCGCGCTGGAGCAGGGAAAGAGCGACGTGCTGTACTACGAGCTGGAGGACGGCGCGTGGATCTGCGTGCGCCCCAGCGGCACCGAGCCCAAGGTCAAGCTCTACGTCAACGCCATGTCCGCCTCGCATGAGGAAACCGAAAGGCAGCTTCAGACGCTCTCCGACGCGGCGGTGGACTGCCTGAACAGTCTGCTGTGAAGCTGTACCTGATCCGACACGGCCAGAGCGTGGCCAACCGCGACTGCGTGTCCGCCGGCTGGGACGAGTATCCGCTGACCGAGCTGGGCAGGGAGCAGGCCAGGCGCGTGGGCGAGCATCTCCGCAGGATGAAGCCCTTCGACAAGATCTATGTCAGCGACCTGCTCCGCGCCCGGCAGACCTTCGAGTGCGCCTTCGGCCCCGAGACCGGGCACGTGCTCTGCCCGCTGATTCGCGAGGTACGCGCGCCCTTTCCCGGAATGACGCGCGCCGAGCTGGTCGAGCGGTACGGCCCGGATTACCAGGCGGCCATACGCACGATGGACTACAGCGCGTTCGGCGGCGAAGGCGCCCGGGAGATGACCGCGCGCCTTCTGGCCTTCCGCGAGCAGGTCGCGGCGGACAACCTCGAGCGCGTCGCGGCGGTGTGCCACGGGGGCGTCGTTCGCACCTTCCTCGCGCTCACCGTGGGCGTGCCCTCGACCGAGCTGCGCCCCATTACCGACAACTGCTCCATCAGCGTGTTCGAATACGATCGGGACGAAAACACCTGGCGCCTGCGCCACTACAACTGGATACCGGAGCTGGAGTGACGAATGAAAGGAGAAATACAACGATGATCGACCTGAGACTGGAGTACCCGCGCCCGCAGCTGGAGCGCGAGGACTGGCTGTGCCTGAACGGCGAATGGGATTTTGAGGTGGACGACGGCGAGAACGGCAAGGGTCTGAGGTACTACGAGCGCGATTCGCTTGCGCAGCGCATCCGGGTGCCCTACTGCCCGGAGAGCGAGCTGTCCGGCGTCGGCCGCAAGGAGTTCATGAACTGCGTGTGGTACCGCAGGAGCATCGACCTGCCCGAGAGCTTTGAGGGCAAGCGGGCGCTGCTGCACTTCGGCGCGGTGGACTACCACGCCAGGGTGTACGTCAACGGCCAGCTCGCGGGCGAGCACAGGGGCGGCTACACGCCGTTTTGCCTGGACGTGACCGACCTGCTGAAGGCCGAGGGCAACTACATCACCCTGTGCGCCTACGACCATCTGCGCAGCGCGACTCAGCCCTCGGGCAAGCAGAGCAAGCGCCAGCATTCCTATGGCTGCGCCTATACCCGCACGACCGGCATCTGGCAGAGCGTGTGGATGGAGCCGGTCGACGCGGCGCGCCTGGTTTCCTATAAGACCTATTCGGACGTCGCCCACTGCGCGGAGACGCTGCAGGTCACGCTCACCCGTCCGGCGATCGGCAGGACGCTGACCGTGCGCGCGCTGTTCGACGGCCGCGAAATGGCGGTTTCTCAGCAGAAGGTGTGCTCCGAGGCGGTCACGGTGACGCTGAACCTGGCCGAGAAGCACCTGTGGGATCTGGGAATGGGCAACCTGTACGACCTGGAGTTCACCCTGACCGACGGCGAGGCGACCCTCGACGCGGCGAAGGGCTACTTCGGCCTGCGCGAGGTGGGCCTGAACGAAAAGGGCATGACGATCAACGGCCGCGTGTTCTTCGGCCGCTGGGTGCTGGATCAGGGCTTCTATCCGGACGGCATCTACACCGCGCCCTCGGACGCGGCGCTCAAAAAGGACATCGAGGACTCGATGCGCCTGGGCTTTAACGGCGCGCGCCTGCACCAGAAGGTGTTCGAGCCGAGGTTTCTGTACTGGGCCGACAGGCTGGGCTACGTCGTCTGGGGCGAGCAGGCCAGCTGGGGACTGGACATCACCCGCTTCGAGGTGGTAAACCACTTCCTGCCCGAGTGGCTGGAGGCCATGGAGCGCGACTTCAGCCATCCCAGTCTGATCGGCTGGTGCCCGCTCAACGAGACCTGGGACATTGGCGGCAGCCGTCAGTGCGACGACGCGCTGCGCGTGATTTACCTGGCCACCAAGGCCGCCGACCCGACCCGACCGGTCATCGATACCAGCGGCAACTACCACGTCGTCACCGACATTTTCGACGTGCACGACTACCTGCAGGATCCGGACGAATTTGCGAAGTGCTACAGCCGGATCGACGAGGGCATCGTGCTCGACCAGGTGGAGCGCGCCACCCCCGGCCGTCAGAAATATGCCGGCGGCCCGGTCTTCGTCAGCGAGTACGGCGGCATCAAGTGGGCCGTGGGCGAGCAGCGGGACGCGTGGGGCTATGGTAAGTCCGTCCAGACCCCCGAGGAATTCCTGGCGCGCTACAAGGGCCTGACCGACGCGCTGCTGGATAACGAGCGCATCTGCGCCTTCTGCTACACCCAGCTCTACGACGTGGAGCAGGAGCAGAACGGCCTGATGACCTATGACCGTCGGTTCAAGTTTGATCCCGCGCTCTTCCATGCCATCAACACCCGCAGGGCGAAGATCGAGGAATAGGCGCATCCGGCTGGGGGAGGCTCCGCGTTCGCTTCGCGCTCCCCCAGACCCCCACCGAAGCTACTCCGCTTCTTCGCTCGAAGCGCCTTCCGGCAGGCGGGCGAGGTTGAAGGGAGTTTATTTTCTCCCCCCCATGGTTAGCTAAGACTAACCATGGGGAGAGAAACCGCCTGCCTCTGATCGTGTTCACGGAGGGCTTTGAACCGGGGTGCGCTGGGCGCAAAGGATTGCGCGGAAGGTGGAGGACGAATCGCCCCTGCCGGGGGAGGCGCAGCTGCGCTGCGCCCCAGACTGTCGAAAAACCCCCGGAGAGCTCGAGAGGGTCGCAACCCTCTCGAACTTTCAATCGCGCCCAGCGGCATGTACGGTGGGCACGGGACGATTTTTGCGCCGGAAAATCTCATTTTCCA
>CAKUFB010000119.1 GCA_934647145.1 uncultured Clostridia bacterium | reverse complement strand
GTTGACATGTTGTGACGATCGTGCTATACTATGCTCACGAACAAATGGTCTGATCTGGCAAAACTGGAGAGGAGATACTGGAAAATGGATGATGTCATTTACAATGGGACGTGCAGCCTGGTTCCCGAGGGCGCGCACCCGAAGCACGGCGACCCCGCGCTGGTTCGCGCGTTCGACCGGCCCGACACCGATCTGTGGAACGAAAACAACTGGTTCTGCGCCGAAATTCGCGCCGATCAGTACTCCGACGTGCGCACGCAGGTGGCCTTTATCGACGATGCCGGCCGCGAGCTGCTCATTTCGCTGGAGCTGCTGCCCAACCTGAACGTCAAGTTCCGCGTCCGCCTGGACGAGCTGTGGAGCAAGCGCTTCTTCCTGCCGGTCTTCCCGGGCTCGTACAAGGTGCACTGCCAGGGTCTGCCGATGGATCCGCAGACGGTTCGGCGCATCGAGATCCGCGTGACGCCCGGCAAGGACTTCAAGGGCGCGACGCTGGGCCGCGTGTGGGTGAGCACCGAGCAGCCGGGCGGCGTGACCCCCGACGCGCCCATCATCGATGAGATGGGTCAGCTGATCGGCTACGAATGGCCCACCAAGACGCATTCCTTCGAGGAGATGAAGGAGCGCCTCGAGGCCGAGTACGCGGCGGCGAAAAAGAGCGATCCGCCCTTCCCGAACCGCAGCCGCTGGGGCGGCTTCCTGGAGAAGCGGTTTGAGGCGACCGGCTGGTTCCGCGTGCAGCACGACGGCAGGCGGTGGTGGATGGTCGACCCGGACGGCTACGCGTTCTTCTCCCACGGCATGTGCTACGGCACCCGCATGGGCGAGTTCGGCTGGTACACCGGCATGGAGGCGTTCTATGAGAAGGCGCCCTCGCCGGACGATCCGAGGTACGCAAACGCCTTCACGCATCCCGGCCTGATCGCCGAGTACGTCAAGCGCCACGGCGTGACCGAGCGCTCGAACGACTGGATGTACAACCCGGCGCGCGGCAACATGATCCGCATCTTCGGGGACGAGTGGTGGGAGGCCTGGCGCGTGATCACGACCCGCCGCTTCCACGACTGGGGCATCAACACGACCGGCGTGGGCATCGTGAACTTCATCGACGAAAGGTGCGAGGACTTCCTGCGCCTGTCCAATTTGCCCTATGCGGTCACGCTCAAGCGCTTCCCGGTGACCAGTCACTTCATCTTCCGCGACTTCCCGGACGTCTTCGCCGAGGAGTACGCCGAGAATTCCCGCGTGTTCGCCGAGAACGAGCTGGGCCCGCACAAGGACAACCGCAACATGGTCGGCTACTTCCTGCACAACGAGCCCGAGTGGATGTTCCAGCTGGACTGCAACATCGCCTGGGAGCTGCTGGTGAAGAACGAGCCGCTCAAGAGCCGCAGGCACCTGATGGAGTGGCTCAGGGCGCGCTACGGCACGGTCGAGGCGCTGAACGCCGCCTGGGGACTGGAACTCGCCTCGTTCGACCGGCTGCTCGAGCCGCTGCCGCGCGACACGAAGCTGTCCGACAGGGGATGGGAGGATCTGAAGGAGTACGAGCAGGTGCTCATCGACGCGTTCGGCGGCATTCCGCTGGCCGCCTGCCGCAAGGTTTCGCCCAACCACCTGTGCATGGGCATGCGCTATGCCAACCTGAATGAAAAGGTGCTCATGAGCTGCCGAGTCTTCGACGTGCTGTCCTTCAACTGCTACTCCCGCGAGCCCGAGGCGCGCTTCGAGCTGGGACGCAGGGCGAACAAGCCCATGCTGATCGGCGAGTGGCACTTCGGCGGCCCGGACAACGGCCTGCTGCGCACCGCGCTTCTGAGCGCCGCGAGCCAGGAGGAGCGGGGCAAGGCCTACAGAAGGTACCTTGAAACCTGCGCCGCCGACCCGAGCTGCGTGGGCGCGCACTACTTTGAGTATAACAACCAGACGCTCATGGGCCGGTTCGACGGCGAGCACATGGCGCACGGCATTATCGACTGCTGCAACAAGCCGTATCCGCACATGGTCGAGGCCATGAAGGCCTGTTCAAACGACCTTTACGCCCTGATGACCGGCGAAAAGGCCCCCTACAACGAACCGATCGAGTATCAGAAGGAAGTCTGGTAAGGAGGAAAAGCAGATGATTACGCTCAAAAACGACAAGCTCCGGCTTGAGCTGGACGACAGGGCGCGCCTGGTGTGGCTGGAGGATCTGACCGGCAAAAACGGCAACCGCATTGCCAACCCCAAGCCTATTTTCCGCGCGGCCATCCTGCGTACCCAGGACGCGGCTCGGATGGGCGATAATAAGGAAGATACCGCCTTTGCCGAGGAGCAGGACGTGTCCGTCGCGCTCGAGGGCGAAACGGCCGTGGTGACGGTCAAAAACCTGAAGACGCACATGGGGGAGAAGGCGGCTGAAATTCGCCTGACCGTGACGCTCGACGGCGATCACGTGCGCTTCGGCGGCACGATTCGGAACGATTCCGACTCCTGCATCGACGAGCTGATCTACCCCTGCGTGGGCGAATTCGACAGCCTGGGCGACGGCGAGGCCGATCTGCTTTATCCCATGCAGAGCGGCGAGCGGATCAATGGCATTGTGAACGTGCTCAAGAGCCGCGACGGCCGCGAGAGCCTGCACGAGATGACCGAGACCTATCCCGGCCACCTGTCCATGAGCTGGATGGCGCTGACCGACGAGAAAAACTGCCTGTCCCTGGCGGCGCATGACCCGTTGTTCCACGTGCTGTCCATGCGCGTCAAGGGCGACGTGTACGGCCGCGGCGGCGTGAGCCTGGAAATGGACAAAATGTGCTTCGTCAATCAGGGCGAAACCTGGGAAATCCCCGAGTTTGTGGCAAAGCTGTACCGGGGCTCCTGGAGAAAAGCGGCGGACGAGTACGTCCAGTGGGCGAATACCTGGCGGCATCCGATCGAGCCCACCGAGTGGATGAAGCGGCTCAACGGCTACTTCCTGGTCATCAACAAGCAGCAGTTCGGCAACGAGTGCTGGCCCTACGATACGCTGCCCGAGCTCTACGAGATCGCGCAGGCGCACGGCTACGACTGCCTGGGGCTGTTCGGCTGGTATCACACCGGCCACGACAACAACTACCCCGACCTCGAGGTCAGCCCCACCATGGGCGGCGCGGAGGGCCTGAAGGCCGGCATCAGGGCGGTTCAGGCGAAGGGCGGACGCGTCACGCTGTACTATCAGGGCCATCTGATGGATCTCAACAGCCCGTTCTACAGGGCCGAGGGCGAAAAGTGGGAGGGCAAGAACATCTGGGGCAATCCCTACTACGAGTTCTATCCCAAGTTCTGCTACAGCGACATGCTGCGCGTCTTCTCCCGCAAGGCGTTCTCCACCATCTGCCCGTCGGTGACCAGGTGGCACGGCATGATGGCTGAGCGCATCGACTGGGTGGCCTCCTTCGGCGCGGACGGCGCGCTGTACGATCAGATCGGCGGCATGGCGCCCTACCTGTGCTTCAACCCCGCGCACAATCACCTGCATAACAAGCCCTCGCTGTCCTATACGCAGGGTCGCCTGCGCCTGTTCCCGGCCATCCGCGAGCGCGTGGGTCAGCATCAGGACTTCGCCTTCATGTCCGAGCACATTACCGACCTGTATTCCCAGTTCCTGGACTGCGCGCACGGCATCGGAAGCGCGCCCAGCGCCCGGCAGGGCGGCATGGTAGCCGGCCCCGGCATGCGCAACCCCGTCAAGGGCGCCAGCATGATGCCTGAGCTGTTCAGGTACTGCTTCCCGGCCACGATGATCACCCTGCGCAACCCGCAGCCGATGATGGACGAGCGCATGGTCAACTACGGCTTCCTGTTCGGCTTCAAGTTCGAGATGGAGCTGCGCTATGACACCGACCAGCGCTTCATCCGCGAGGACGCCGCGCCCGAGCGCCGCGTCTACGCGAAAAAGGTCTCCGATCTGCGCCGCAGGTACGAGGACTTCCTGCTGCTGGGCGCCTTCCGCGCGGACGAGGGCATTGCACACGCCAACGTCTACGCCGACACCTACGTCGCCGCGGACGGCCGGCGCGCCGTCGCCCTGTGGAACGACACGGAGGAGACGATTAAGCTCGACCTGGCGCTTGAGAAGGGCACGGTCGCTTCCTGGGTCACTGTGGACGGCGAAGGCGAGGGCATGCTCGAAAGCATGGCGCCCAACAGCGTCGCGCTGCTGCTGATCAGGGAATAAGAAATGTACATTATGTAAACCTGTAAAAGAGACTCCGGTCTGTAATGCATCAAAACAGACCGAAGTCTCTTTCTGACCTGCTGGTATTTTTTCACTTCCGCGGTGGAATGTCAGGCGCGGGCGCATGCAGTTTTCGCGCGAATCTGCGTTCATTTCACTGAAATATCGGCGGATTCATCGGGACGCAACACAAAATAAACGTCCAGAAGGGTGAAAAGTCGGCGAAAAAGTTTTCACCGCCCTTCAAAACCCCTTGACAACTAGTTCCGTATGTTATATAATGTCTCGTATAAACGGCAAGTGGTGCAATAAACGTCAAGGAGGGAATCACTTGGTTCAGCAAAATCCCACAAAGAGAAACACCTATTGGAAACGCCTCTTTCGAGACGTTCGGTATGACTTCTGGCTCTACCTGATGCTCGTGCCCGGCCTTGTTTACTTCATTGTATTCCATTACGCGCCGATGTACGGTGTGACGATCGCGTTCAGGAATTACAATATTGTAAAGGGCTTTGCGGACGCGCCCTGGATCGGCCTGGACGTTTTCAGAAAGATGTTCGGCAAGGTCGCCTTCCAGCGCGCCCTGACCAACAACATCAAGATCAGTCTGCTCAAGATCGTCTGCGGCTTCCCGACTCCGATTATTCTCTCCCTGATGATCAACGAAGTGCGCCAGCTGTTCTATAAGAAGTTTATCCAGACCGCGGTCATTCTGCCGCACTTCATTTCCTGGTTCGTCATCTACGGCATGATGTGCGCGCTGTTCAACCTGACCGACGGCGTCATTCCCTCGATCCTGCGCCAGATCAACGCGACCTTCGGCACCAACATCAACGTGGTCAACTACCTGGGCCAGAAGGAGACCTTCATGTGGGTCATCATTCTGTCCTATCTGTGGCAGGCGTCGGGCTACGGCACGATCGTCTATCTCGCGGCCATCGTCGGCATCGACCAGCAGCTTTACGAGGCGGCCATGATCGACGGCGCGGGCAAGTGGCGGCAGCTGTGGCACATCACGCTGGCCTCTCTGCGCGGCACGATCATCACGCTGCTCATCTTCCGCGTGGGCGGCATCATGAACGCCGGCTTCGACCAGATCTTCGCCATTTCCAACTCGCTGGTGCGCTCCACCTGCGACATCATCGACACCTACGTCTACCGCGTCGGCATGGAGGAGGCCAAGTTCTCCATCGCCACGGCCGCAGGCCTGTTCAAGTCGGCAATCGGCCTGGTGCTGGTGCTGACCACCAACTGGATCGCCAAGAAGGTCGATCCGGACAGCGGCATCATGTAAGAAAGGGGGAAACGAACGATGAACGCAAACCCGGCCATGACCAAGCGCTCCCTGCGCGGCGCGAAGAAGCACGAAAACCACATCGCCCGTTCCCGCGGCGAGATCGTCGGCAACGTCATTATCCTGATCATTCTGACCCTGCTGGCCCTGATCATGATCTACCCCTTCTGGCATGTGCTGATGTACTCGATCAGCGACGCCCGCCTGGCTCTGGGCGGCGGCATCTTCCTGTATCCGCGCGGCTTCAGCCTGTACGGCTATGAGCTGGTGCTCAAGAACGCGCAGATCTGGATCGCCTACAAGAACACCATCTTCAAGACCGCCGCGGGCACCGCGCTGAGCGTGCTGCTGAGCGCCATGACCGCCTACCCGCTGTCCGTGAAGCGCCTGCGCGGCAGGAACGGCTTCTCCATGATGATCTTCTTCACCATGCTCTTCGGCGGCGGCACGATTCCCAGCTACCTGCTGGTCAAGTCCCTGGGTCTGATCGACACCTTCTGGGCGCTGATCCTGCCCGGCGCGGTGAGCGCGTACAACATGTTCATCCTGCGCAACTACATGCAGTCCCTGCCGGCCGAGCTGGAGGAGAGCGCCCGCATCGACGGCGCGCACGCCTTCACCATCCTCTTCAGGATCATCCTTCCGCTGTCCACTCCGTCGCTGGCGGCCATCGCCATGTTCTACGGCGTGGGCAACTGGAACAGCTACATGGACTGCCTGCTCTATACCAACAAGCCCCAGCTCCAGGTGCTGCAGCTCTACCTGCGCCAGGTGCTGCTGCAGACCAGTTCCTCCAACGCCTCGATGGCCGTTGCCGGCGCGTCGGCCGAGAACTACATCTCCGACACCGCCATGCAGATGGTCATCATCGCCGTCACGGTCATCCCGATCCTGATTGTTTATCCCTGGCTCCAGCGCTTCTACACCAAGGGTATCACGGTGGGCGCGGTAAAGGGTTAAATAATAATATCAAAAGGAGGTATTCCCCAATGAAACGAATCCTGTCCCTGGTTCTGACTCTGGCGCTGGTTCTGTCGCTGTTCGCCGGCATGAGCTTCGCCACGGCTGACGAAGTCGCGCCCCGTCTCGAGTGGATGATGGCCGGCGACAACACCGTCACCGACGACAACCTGGTCGTGACCGAGCTGCGCAAGCGCACCGGCATCGACATCCACTTCAACTACATCTCCTCCGGCGACTACGGCACCAAGCTCAACACCCTGATCGCGGCCGACACGCTGCCGGACATCTTCTCCACCAGCGGCCAGACCGCCATCGACCTGCGCGACGCGGGCAAGCTGCTGGACTACTCCGGCCTGCTGGCCGAGAACGCGCCCGACATCGTGGCCACCTATCAGAACGGTGAGCTGGAAGCCATGGCGGTCAACGCCAACGGCGGCGTGTACGGCCTGGTCAGCCTGGGCGGCCAGATCATCGAGAACCTGATCGTGCGCAAGGACTGGCTGGCCAAGGTCGGCAAGGAAGTCCCCACCACCCTGGACGAGCTGTATGAGGTCTGCAAGGCGTTCACGCTGGAAGATCCGGACGGCAACGGCCAGAACGACACCTACGGCTATACCGGCGTCTCGGGCAGCTCCGCCTATTACGAGAACGTCTTCGCCGCCTACGGCATCCCCATGGGCCAGAAGATCGTGCTCGAGGACGGCACCGTGACCACCTACATGAAGCACGAGAACTACCTCAAGGCGGTTGAATTCTACCGCCGGCTCTATCAGGAAGGCCTGATGGATCCCGACTTCGCCACCATTTCCGGCATGGAGTGCTTCGAGCGCCTGTGGAACGGCAAGGTCGGCATGCTGGGCTTCCGCGCCGTCGGCATCACCAACAACTGGTATCCGGGCCGCTACACCTTCGAGGTGCCTGAGAATCCCGAGGACATCTTCGCGCAGATCCTGCTCAAGAGCGAAGTCACCGGCGAGACCGTCGGCGCCGTCGCCGAGCACGTGGGCACCACCGGCTGCTCCTGCGCCATCTCCGCCAAGTGCGCCAACCCCGAGGCCGCTCTGAAGCTCATCAACTACATGTACTTCACCAAGGAAGGTCAGGATCTGATCTATCTGGGCGTTGAGGGCACCATGTTCCAGTGGACCGACGAGGCGAACGGCAAGTACGAGCGCCTGGGCGAGTACAAGGACGACACCATGCACCGCGCGGCCGGCGCGTTCGTGTACGGCGCTGGCTTCACCGTGGACAACGCGGAAGACCGCACCCTGAACGCCTGCACCCGCGAAATGCAGGCCAAGGAGAAGGAAGTCGCCATCGACTGCGTCTTCATCCCCGTGACCCTGGAAGCCGACGCCGAGTACGGCACCTCCCTGTCCGCCATCGAGTGGGAAGCCTTCTGCAACCTGATCGTCACCACCGGCGACGTGCAGGCTGAGTACGAAGAGTTCCTCGCCCGCTGGGACGAAGAGGGCGGCCAGGAGTACGAAGAAGAAGCGACTGCCTGGTGGGCCGAGAACCACAAGTAATCCTTCGGACGCGTAACTGACAACCAGACAACTGAAAGCAGGCGGAACGCTCGGTTTGGGCGCTCCGCCTGC
>CAKUFB010000118.1 GCA_934647145.1 uncultured Clostridia bacterium | reverse complement strand
GATTTCCGGGCGCAAAAACTGCAGGGAAACGATTTTTGCTCTGGAAAATGGGATTTTCCGGCGCAAAAATCGTCCCGCGCCCACCGTACACGCCGCTGGGCGCGATTGGAAGTTCGAGAGGGCTGCGGCCCTCTCGAGCTCTCCCGAGTTTTTTGACAGTCCGACCTCCCCTTTCAGGCGAGGCACGGGGAAGTGGGCACTGCACGGCAGATTCGCAGACTTCGGCCGCTTTAATCTATGGCGGCCGATAGTCGTCGATAGGAACGCCTTGTGGGGCACTATCCTTAAGTCACAGAAATACGAAGAATCCGGGAGCTCTAATCTATGGCTCCCGGATTCGTGTGGCCTCGGCGGCAGCAAGTGGAACCGGGCACTGCCCGGTGGCTCCCGGATTCGTGTGGCCCACGCGGCAGCAAGTGCGTGCAGGCTCAGCCTGCCCGGTGGCTCCCGGATTTGTTTGACTATTGGCCGCAGCTCTTGTGGGGCAGTTGCCCGGGTCTTCTGACCGCGAAGCATCCTGAGGCTCTAATTTATGGCCGAAGGATGCGTGTGGCCCACGCGGCAGCTCTTGTGGGGCACTATCCTTAAGTCACAGAAGTACGAAGAATCCGGGAGCTCTAATTTATGGCTCCCGGATTCGTGTGGCCTCGGCGGCAGCAGGTGGCAGTCGGCACTGCCGACTAGCGCTGACCCTTGTCGTAGGGGATACCCTCGGCCTTGGGGGCGTGGGACTTTTTGGAGGTCAGGACGAGCACGATCATCGTGACCAGATAGGGAAGCATCTGATAGATGTATTCCTTGGACTTCACGCCGCTGAAGGTGGGCAGGAAGGGGATGGACGCGCTGTAGGAGCCGATGATCTTGAAGAAGGCGAAGAACAGCGACGCGCCCAGTATGGGCAGGGGCTTCCAGTTGCCGAAGATCATCACGGCCAGGGCCAGGAAGCCGTAGCCGGCCACCGTAGACTGGAAACCGGAGCCCGCGGCGATGGCAAAGGCGAAGCCGCCGATGCCTGCCAGGAAGCCGGAGATGGTCACGCCCGTGTAGCGCATGCGGTACACGCTGATGCCCGCCGCGTCCGCCGCCTGAGGATGCTCGCCGCACGCGCGCAGCCTGAGGCCCAGCCGGGTCTTGTACATCACCAGCCAGGAGACGATCAGCAGGAAAAACGCGATGGGCGTGGTCAGGTAGAAGCTCTTGAAGAGCAGGCGCTGCAGGAAGGTGTCCGCCGCCTCGAGGCCGAAATCAGCCTGCGTGATGCGAATCCAGGTGGGAATGAGGATGGTGGTCTGACCCTGACCCTGTATCGCCCAGGTCACGACCACGGCGATGGCCGGCGCCAGCATGTTGAGCGCGGTGCCGCCGATGGTCTGGTCGGCCTTGAGGTTGATCGAGGCGAAGGCCAGCAGCAGTGAGAACAGCATGCCCACCGCGCCTGCCGCCAGGATGGCCAGCAGCATGCCCACTTGAGGATGCGCGGGCCAGAAGGCGGTCGCGTCCATGCCCTTGAGCACCAGACAGCTGGCCAGCGCGCCCACGATCATCACGCCCTCCAGCGCGATGTTGATCACGCCGCTGCGCTCGGAGAACATGCCGCCCAGCGCCACCAGCAGAAGCGGCACGGCGAAAAGAATGGTTGCGCTGAGAATGTCGGCGAGAATAATCATTTCGCTTTCCCCTCCTTCTTATGGCTGCGGGTGATAAACTCCTTGATGAGCAGGGAAAACGCGCTCAGGTAGATGATCGCGGCGATGATGATGTCGATGATCTCCTTGGCGAACTCGGGCTGCAGCGCGTCGCCGCCCACCTGAATGTAGGAAATGAACAGGGCGCTGAACAGGATGCCGATCGGGTGCGAGGCGCCCAGAAGCGCCACCGGGATGCCGTTAAAGCCCATGGCCAGCAGGTTCTTGACCAGGGTGTACTGCATCGTGCCGCCCAGGTACCACATGCCGCCGCCCAGGCCGGACAGCGCGCCCGCGATGGTCATCGAGAGAAGGATGTTGCGTTTGGCGTTGATGCCGGCGTATTCGCTGGCGCTGCGGTTGTGGCCGCAGGCCTTGAGCTCATAGCCGAAGGTGGTCTTGCTCAGGATCACCCACATGATGATCGCCACGAGAATCGCCAGGAAAATGCCCAGGTTGATGTAGTTGGAGCCCATCAGCTCGTCCAGACCCAGCTTGGGCAGTATGGCCGAGGGATTGGCCTTGGCAAGCGGCGCGGTGCGGTCGCGGTTGACCGCGCCCCAGGCGTTGGCCAGCATCCTGGGCATGTTGTTGAGCGCCAGGTTGACCGAGAACAGGCCGATCCAGTTGAACATGATCGAGGTGATGACCTCGTTGACGTTGAAGTAGGCCTTGAACAGGCCGGGTATCGCGCCCCACAGCGCGCCGCCCACAATGGAAATGAGCAGGCACACGTACCAGGGCATCTGGAACTGTATGGCGAAGGTCAGCGCGCAGAACGCGCCCACCGTCGCCTGGCCGGACGCGCCGATGTTGAACAGGCCGGTCTTGAAGGCGAAGCCCACCGACAAGCCGCACATGATCAGCGGCGTGGTCTGGTAGAGCACCTTGGCGAAGCGGTCCATCGAGCCCACGCCGGTGGTCAGGATCTTCTTCAGGCCGTACACGGCGTAGGGCGCGTTGAAGGCAATCAGCAGCACGAAGCCGACCAGAAGGCCCGCCAGTATGGAAATCAGCGACGCGGCGCAGCTGGCCACGCCCGGCTTTTTGCGCAGGTTTTTCAGGAATTTCATCCGCGGGATTCCTCCTTTGCCTTCATATTCTGCCGCCTGGCGCCGGCCATGTACAGGCCCAGCTCCTCGGCGGTGGTCTTCTTCGGGTCAAACTCGCCCACGATTTCCCCGCCGTACATGACGA
This sequence comes from uncultured Clostridia bacterium, assembly GCA_934647145.1. Taxonomy (GTDB): domain Bacteria; phylum Bacillota; class Clostridia; order Christensenellales; family Aristaeellaceae; genus CAKUFI01. The sequence continues at coordinate 5,263 of CAKUFB010000118.1, read as the reverse complement.
GTATCCGGTCGCTGACGTTCATGACCTCGTCCAGCTCCAGCGACACCAGCAGCACCGCCTTGCCCGCGTCCCGCTGGGCGACCAGCTGTTTGTGGATGTACTCGATCGCGCCCACGTCCAGTCCGCGCGTGGGCTGCACCGCCACCAGCAGCGGCGAATTCATGTCGATTTCGCGCGCGATGATGGCCTTTTGCTGGTTTCCGCCCGACATGCTGCGCGCCGTCGTCACCGGGCCCTGGCCGCTGCGCACGTCGAACTGCTCAATCAGCCGCTCGGCGTAGGCGCGCACCGCGTCCTTGCGGATAAAGCCGTGGTTCTGGAACTGCGGCTGCCAGTAGCGCTGCAGCACCAGGTTCTCCTCCAGCGTGTAATCCAGGATCAATCCGTGCTTGTGCCGGTCCTCGGGGATGTGGCTCATGCCCGCCTTGCTGCGCTCGCGGATGGTCGCGCGGGCAATTTCCTTTCCGAGCAGGCGAATACTGCCGGAGCGCACCGGCTCAAGGCCGGTCAGACCCGCCACGAACTCGGTCTGCCCGTTGCCCTCGATGCCGGCCAGGCACACGATCTCGCCCGAGCGCACCTGAAGCGACACGTTCTTGACCGCGTCGGCGGCGCGCACGCGGCTCCTGACCGACACGTCCTTCACGTCCAGGATCACCTCGCCGGGCGCGCGCTCCTCTTTCTCGACCTGCAGGCTGACCGGGCGACCCACCATCATCCGGGAGAGCTCCTCCTTGGTGGTGCCCCTGATGTCCACCGTGCCGATGCACTTGCCCTTGCGCAGCACCGTACAGCGGTCGGCCACCGCCATGATCTCGGACAGCTTATGCGTGATGAACAGGATGGACTTACCCTCCCGCGCGAAGCCGCGCATGATCTCCATCAGCTCGTCGATCTCCTGCGGGGTGAGCACGGCGGTCGGCTCGTCCAGGATCAGGATTTCGTTGTCGCGGTAGAGCATCTTGAGGATCTCCACGCGCTGCTGCATGCCGACCGATATATCTTCAATCAAGGCGTCGGGATCCACGCGCATCCCATACCTTTCGCTCAATTCAAGCACCTTTTGGCGGGCGTTTTTCTTCTGCAGAAAGCCCAGATGGGTATCCTCCGCGCCCAGGATGATGTTGTCCAGAACCGAAAAGACCTCGACCAGCTTGAAGTGCTGGTGCACCATACCGATGTGCAGGGCGTTGGCGTCGTTTGGATCGTCGATCTTCACGACCTTCCCGTCCTTTTTGATGGTTCCCTGATCCGGCTGATACAGGCCGAACAGCACGCTCATCAGCGTGGACTTGCCCGCGCCGTTTTCGCCCAGCAGCGCGTGAATCTCGCCCTTTCTGAGCTGCAGCGTCACATTGTCGTTGGCCTTGATTCCAGGGAATTCTTTGGTGATGTTCAGCATCTCGATTACATATTCGCTCATAAGATTCCCCTCGTTGTCTTTATGCGTTCCCTTTTGGAAAAAGGGAGCCAAGCGCGAAGCCCGGCTCCCTTGCGGACAGGTTGATCAGTTCTGATAGTCCACGGTCGCGGCGGTCACGGTGGGCTCCACGTCGGTGGCGGCGGAAACCACGATCTCACCGGACTTGACCTTCTCGTAGAGGGCGGTGTACTCGTCCACGGTGAAGGTGGTCAGGCGCCAGGATGCCTCGGCGGTGGGCAGACCCACGCAGTCGTCCTTCACGCCCAGGGTCGCGGTCTTGCCGGCGTACGCCTCGGGCCAGACGCCGTTGTTGGCGTACAGGTCGGTCAGAGCCAGCACGACGGAGTTGGTCAGGCCCTTCATCGCGGAGGTGATGATGGTGTCGGAGTCGAGCGCCTGGTCGGTGTCCACGCCGATGACCTTCTTGCCGGCCTCTTCAGCGGCCGCGGTCGCGGACAGGTAGATGCCGCCGCCGCAGGCGAAGACGACCTCGGTGCCCTCGGTGTACCAGCCGCTCATCTTGGTCTTGATGTCGTCGTTGGGGGTGAAGGAATCGCAGTACCAGTACTTGATGTTCACGGTCTTGCCCATCTCGGCAGCGGCCGCATCGGCGCCCTGCACGAAGCCGTAGCCGTAGCGGATGACGGCGGGAACGGCCATGCCGCCCAGGAAGCCCAGCTCGGTGTAGCCGTCCTTCACGGCCGCGTAGCCCGCGAAGTAACCGGCCTGCTCCTCCTGATAGAGGATGCAGTGGGTGTTGGACGTGGTCTCATAGGTGGCGTAGTCGGCGGTGTGGGGCTCGCCGTCCAGCAGCAGGAAGTTGACCTCGGGGTACTTCTTCTGCATCTCGTAGACAGAATCCTCGAACAGATAGCCGGGGCAGACGATGGTCTTGGCGCCCTTGTCAACGGCGGCGGTGATCGCGTCAATGCGCGCGTCGGTGGAGTCCTCGGACGGACGATAGTAGCCGTAGGTCAGACCCTTTTCCTCGGCGAACTGCTTCACGCCCTCCCAGGCGCTCTGGTTGAAGGAATGGTCGTCGATGTTGCCCACGTCGGTGACCAGGGCAATCTCGTAGTTGTCTCCGGACGCCAGCGCCGCGCAGGGCACGAGCATCAGGGCGACGAGAAGCAGCGCGATAAACTTCTTCATGGTAAAGTCCCTCCTGTGATGCAATAATTTGGCGATGCAAAGTCACCGTTACCAGTATACCAAATGATAAGGAAAAATTCAACCTCAAATACACATTTCTCGAAAAAAAGATGCCTTTCTGCCGCCCTGTGCGGCATCCGGCAATCTTTCCTTCACTTTGCGGAAGCGTTTGGGTAGATGAACAGGCCCGTCAGACCCGCCCGAATACCTCACACGCCTCATTCGGGGAACCGCCTCGCTTCGTGAGCGGCTCCGCGCAATCGGCGGGCTTTTCGAGCGCGTGAACAGGTCTGTCCGACCTGCCTTCCCTCTTCACGCGCCCCATTCGGGGAACCGCCTCGCTTCGTGAGCGGCTCCGCGCAATCGGCGGGCTTTTCGAGCGCGTGAACAGGTCTGTCCGACCTGCCTTCCCTCTCCACGCGCCCCATTCGGGGAACCGCCTCGCTTCGTGAGCGGCTCCGCGCAATCCACGGGCTTTTCGAGCGCGTGAACAAGTCTGTCCGACCTGCCTTCCCTCACCACGCGCCCCATTCGGGGAACCGCCTCGCTTTGTGAGCGGTTCCGCGCAATCCGCGGGTTTTCGAGCGCGGGAACAGGCACGTCAGACCTGCCTTCTCTCACCACGCGCCCCATTCGGGGAACCGCCTCGCTTTGTGAGCGGCTCCGCGCAATCCGCGGGCTTTTCGAGCGTGGGAACCGGCACGTCAGACCTGCCAGTTCTCCCTCAAGCACACCATTCGGGGAACCACATATCTTTATTGAAATATGTTATGCGGATCAAAGTGCTTTCCGGGAGAGCTCGAGAGGGGCCTTTCTCAGAAAGGCCGCCTCTCGAACGTACTCCCCGTCATCTCCTCGAAGAAGCGGTCGGCGAGCAGGCGCATGCCCAGATCATTGGGGTGGTTGAACAGGCCGTGGGTTTCCCCGCGCTCGCGGATGTCACGGATGCGGATGAAGCCGTCGCCGCGGCGCAGGGCGGCCTGGCGCTTTTCCTCGTCGAGCGCAGGCCGGATATAGAAGCCTTCCGAGTAGAAGACGCGGGCGCGTCCGGTGGGCGTGAGGAAGTCGCGCAGGCGCTCGCAGGCCTCGCCGAAGCGCACGGGCGGGTTTTCGGCGGCGTCGTAGGCCCTGTCCACGTTCGCGCCGAAGAACATCAGGATCAGATCCGCGTCGAAGTCGGCGGCCTCCCTGTACAGCTCGCCCGGCTGCAGGGTGAAAAACTCGCGCTCAAACGGCGCGACCTGGGCGATGCAGAAGGCGGCGTGCGGGTCGATTTCCGCGCGGAAGCGCTTCATGAACAGGTGTACATAGTCGTTCTCCGGGCAGGACGCCGCCATGCCGCAGTCCTTCTCCCAGCCGATCGACGGCTTGGGCGCGTGCTTGGTGATCGAGTTGCCCGCAAACAGTATGCGCGTGCCGCTGTCCATGTGTACGAAAACCGGCTTTTTGTTCTGTTCGGTCGCGGGCACGACGTTCTCCTGCAGGTCGCGCGCCTCGCGCCAGGCAAGCCCCAGCGGCGCGGCCTCGTCGAAGAGGCGCAGAATCTTCGCCTGCTCCCCGGCAAGCGGCGCGGGGGCGCTCAGCACCTCGATCTGCGCGGGCAGCTCGAGCCCGCCGCTCAGGCAGTCCCACAGCGCGTCCAGATTGCTTCCGTAATACTCGGGCAGGTTCAGCGCGCGCCGAAGCTGCTCGTGCATCTGCTCGCGGTTTTCGCACCCTGAAAAGTCAACCCGGATCGTCCTCATTCCCCTTTTCCTCCAGTACGCATGAAAAATCCGCCAGCCAGTCGTCCTCCTCCGCGGCCGTAAGGCTCGGAAGCGCGGTCTGCGTCTCGGTCAGCCAGCCGTTTGCCCGGCAGCTGGCCTCGCCCGCGGGCGTCCTCGTCATCACGTCGATCACGCGAACCTCGAGCAGCGCCAGCGTGCGAACCACCCGGCGCATCTCCGCCCAGGTTTCCTCGCTCATCGTATAGTCCTCGCGCCGGTTCATCAGCTCCAGCAGCACGCTGTGGGCGCGCAGCCCGAGCACGCCGGAAACCATCCGCCGGCTGCGCAGAAACGGCTCGCTCCAGTCAAAGCGCTCGCTGCCCAGCAGACAGCCGTCCTGATCGAAGCAGTACACCGCAAGCGCCGGCCGGGCAGGCAGCTCGTACGGCCTCTCGCCCAGCGCGTCGCGCAGGTTATCCACCGTCCTGTGCTCTCTCTGGCAGGCGCTTCGATAGGCCTCGACCAGTGAAGCGGCCGCGTGGAGCATCCGCACGGTGCTCTCGCCGACGCCCTCCACCCGAATCAGCTCCTCCCGCGGGGCATGGAGCACCGCGCTGACCGTCCCGAACAGGTTCAGCAGGCGATGTGCCAGCGGATTGACGTCGCCGCGCGGAATCGAATGATACAGCAGATACTCCAGCACCTCGTGCGGCGGCAGCTGATCCAGACCGGTTCTGCGCACTCTTTCCCGCATACGCCGCCGGTGATTGACATGCTCGCCCGCCAAACGCGCCGCCTCCTTGTCAAAATAACATACAAATCTCCATCCGCATTTTACTACAGTCCATGCGCCCTTGTCAAGGCTTCGGCCGGCCCGAGCCACGCCGGCGGCGGTATTTTCGCCCGGCTGCCGCCGGTTTCGCCGACCGCCTTGGCCGCCATCAATTGAAGCGGCCAGGGTCTGCGTCCGAAAACCCGAAGG
>CAKUFB010000117.1 GCA_934647145.1 uncultured Clostridia bacterium | reverse complement strand
AACTGGTGAGGGTGGCAGTGGCGGGGGAGCGTGCTTCCCCGTCCACCAGCTTGTCAAAACCTTTTTTGACAAGCTGAAGCCGCCCGCAGGCGGCGTCAGACTGTCGAAAAACCCCCGGAGAGCTCGAGAGGGCAGGCTGAGCCTGCATGCACTTGCTGCCGGTCGGCAGGGCCGACTGCCACCTGCTGTCGCCGGGCAGTGCCCGGTTCCACTTGCTGCCGGTCGGCAGGGCCGACTGCCACTTGCTGCCGCCGAATAGAGCACGAAACCAGCCGCCATAAATTGGAGCGGCTGGTTTCTTCGGTTTTCCGGAATTCTCCGGAAAACTCCTGTCGGCGTTTCCGACTCGGGCAGTGCAAATGCACAGCGTGGGCACGGAGCGATTTTTGTAAATCCCATTTTCCAGAAAAAAATCGTTTCCCTGCAGTTTTTGCGCCCGGTCAAGTCCATATCGCTATGGCGCCGCGGCGTCGCGCAGCATGTCCATCTGCTTTGCGCCGGGCGGGCTAAAAAGAGCCGCTTCTTTGCCCAGCGCCTTCCATTTCATTTCGCCCATCCGGTGATAGGGCAAAAGCTCCACCTTTTCCGGGTAGCCATTGCACAGGAGAAAGGCGCGCAGCGCCCGCATCTCCTCCGGCGTATCGTTCACCCCCGGAATCACCGGCACGCGCACCCAGACCCGCTTCCCGATTCTCAGCAGGCGGGACAGGTTTTCCAGTATCTGTTCGTTGCCGGCGCCCGTATATTCCCTGTGCCGCCGGGAATCCATGCTCTTCACATCGTAGAGGAACAGATCGGTCTCAGGGAGAATTTCCTCGAACCGCTCCCACGCCACGGCTCCCGCCGTATCGACGGCCGTGTGGATTTTCTCTTTTTTGCAGGCGCAAAGCAGCGCCTTGAGAAAGCTCGGCTGCAGCAGGCATTCGCCGCCCGAGAAGGTGACCCCGCCGCCGGACGTCTGATAGAACAGGCGATCCGGCCGGATTTTCTTCATCACTTCCTCCGCCGTATATTCAGCGCCGCACAGGCTGCGCGCCTCCTGCGGGCACGCCTCGGCGCATCGCCCGCACAAATCGCATGCTTTCAGCCCATGAGGGCAGGCGCGTACGCACTGCCCGCAATGCGTACAGCGATCCTGATAAAACAGCAGCTGCGGCGCGGGAGACTGGCTTTCGGGGTTATGGCACCAGGCGCAGCGCAGATTGCAGCCCTTAAAGAAGACCGCGGTGCGAAATCCCGGCCCATCCACAATGGAGGCGCGCTGAATGTCGAAAAGCATGCCTTTCATATCCATGGGCTCCTTCGCTTACTGATAGAAATTGCGGCTGAGCACCTCCTGCTGCCACTCGGGCGACAGGCTGGTAAAGCGCGCGGAAAAGCCGCACACGCGGACGATCAGGTCGCGATGCTTTTCCGGATGAGCCTGCGCGTCCAGCAGCTGCTCCTTTGTCACGCAGTTCAGCTGCAGCGAGCCGATCGCGCTGTGAGCACACGCGTACAAAAACGCGGCGCAATGCTCCAGCGTCATTCCGACAGAGGGCAGAATGATGTTGACGACCGAATTACCGCCCATCTCGCTGCCGTCCAGCGCGGCCAGGCTGTTGATCACGTCCGTCACGCTGTCAATTCTGTGCAGCCGGGAAGGCGTAAGCCCCTGCGAGAAATAATCGCCGTTTCGTCTGCCGTCGGGCGTGGCGAGCGTTTTTTTCGACCAGAAGCGGATTTCGGTATACGTGCAATGCCCGATGTCACACCGGCCGCCGGGCCACAGCGTCTTCAGCTCTCCGGCAAGCTCGTACAGATCGTGATTGAATCGCGCCGCCAGACGATTCGATTCTTCGCCTGCGTCGCCCCAGCAGGGACAGCGCATGGCGGCGCGGCGCATTTCCTCCCGCCCCTCCCAGTTGCCGCGCACCGCGCCGAGCAGCTCGTCCAGCGTGTACTTCTTTTCGTCAAAGCACAGCGTCCTGATGGCCAGCAGGGAGTCGACGATGTTCGGAAAGCCGACCAGCATATAGTTCTCGTTGTGATATTTGCATCCGCCGTTCGTCAGATCCAGCCGGCTCCGCAGGCAGCCGTCCATCGTGGCAGAAGTCAGCGGGAGCGGATCCACCTGCGGCCAGATTCCCTTCCCCTGAAGCGTCATTCTGTTGCGCTCGCGGAAAAGAATGCGGCCGTTTTCCAGCGTGATCCGGTATACCTCTTCAAAGCTCCTCGCGCCGTCCAGCGGCAGGAAGAACAGACCGCACTCCTCCATTTTGTCGCGGCGGTTGTGAACGGACAGCTCAAACGCCTTGAGCAGGTTCACATAATTGCCCTGATCATCCATTCTGTTTCCGTTGGTCAGCAGCCCCCAGCAGCCGGTGACCAGATAATCGCGCGCGTCCTCCGGCGAAGCCCCTGCGCGCACCAGCGCCGCAATCGTCGCCTCGTCATTCTGATAGAGGATGGACGAGGCGCTGTGAATCACGTCCAGATCGGCCGCGTCCAGATACTCGCGCGGCGACCGGCTGGAAAAGCGAACCTTGACCTTCGGGAAAATGATCTTGTGCCGGCTGGTCGCCTTGAGGAACATGGCGGTCAGCTCATTCCATACCGGCGCGCCCGCCGCGTCGCACCCGCCGAGCGTATAGGTGTTTTCCAGCTCATGATCGGCATACCCGACCATTTTCATGTCATGATCATAATGGTAGTCCCACGTAAGCAGGAAGGCCTGAACAAGCTCATAGGCTTCTTCCTTTGTCAGCCGCCCTGCAGCAATGTCCTCCTCGTAGAAGGGAAGCAATTCGACATCCGGTCGCCCGAAGGTATTATAGCCGACGCCCTCCAGCGCGCCGGGAATCGTGCGGCAAAATGCCAGCAGGTTCAGCGCCTCGTAAAATGTGCGCGGCGCGTTCCACGGCGTATAGGCCGCCGCTTCCGCAATTCGTTTAAGGCGGACGATTTCATCCGGATCGGAAGCAGCTTTCAGCCTTTCAATGGCCGCCTCTGAAAACTTTTCGGAAATTGCCTTCATACACAGCAGCCCTTCGCAGGCCGTGGTCAGAAAATCGCGCTCTTCCTCCGTTTCCGCCCGGCGAAGCTGCTCCTGCGCTTCATCATACAGCATTTTCAGTCCGCCCTGAAAAAGCGGCTTGCAGTTGAAGATAAAGTGCTGCTTCGTATCGGAATAGGGGCCGCAGATCAGATACAGCTGATTGCTCCCCTGCGCCGCGCGCAGAGCATACAGCTCGGGATCCTGATCGATAAACAGGTGCTCCGACCGTTCATAATTCCAGTTTCCCGCGTGTACATGTCCCTGAAACGCCCCCGCGCCGTCGCAGCGCGCGCTCATCGTGCCGAGCTCATAGTAAAAGGGCGAGGTATGAAACAGCTTGGGCTGACACTTCTCAGTGATCGTCCGGTATTGCAGCGCCTTGCGCTGATAGCCGTTCATCCCCGGCGTGCAGCGCTCGTCAAGCAGGGCGTATACCTCCTTTCGAAAGGCCTCCGACAGGTCGTCCACCTCGTTCCAATAGTACTGGGTCAGCTCTTCCCGAAGCAGTTGAAAGTCCATGCGCGCTCCTCCTTCGTCCGTTCTGTGCATCTTCATTATAGGAGCGGCGCGCCGCAGTGTAAATCATAAGATGAAGAAAAGTAGCATTATACGGAAATCTTCTATCATTCCGCTCTGAAACGTGCTATACTGTCGCTGTGAGGAAGTGAGAAGCAATGCATCGAGTCATCCTGGATGAAATCATAACGGTGTACCGGTTCGCCATCCGCGCGAAAAGCTGGGAACGCGACATGAACGGTTCCTCGCATTTTCTGGCCTATAAGCTGCACGGCTTTTCCATGCACGAAAGCGAGGGCGCCCTTTTGCCGTTTGGCAAGGATATGCTCATGGTCGCCAATCGCACGGATTATTATCGCGTGCTGCACCACGAAATGGAAGCGGAGGGAGTGAAGGGCAGCTGTATTGCCGTACACTTTACAACGATCGAACCCTTTGACCTGCATTTGGCCGTGTATCAATGCGCCGATCAGCCGCAGATTAGAAGCGCGTTTTTCCGGCTGCTGGACGCCTGGAATCGGTACCAGGCAGCCAATCGCCCCGCGGAGGCCTGCGCCTGCGCTTCCTGTTTTTATGAGATCCTGTCCTGCCTTTTTTCATTGGCAGATCCCGCCGCGGCGCAGGACTGCGATAAGCTGGCCCTTGCCAGGGATTATCTGACGCGCAATTATGCGGACAATACCCTGACCATTGCCGAGGCCGCGCGCTGTGCCGGCCTGAGTCAGAGGCGCTTCGGAGCGCTGTTTCAGGCGCGCTACGGCCAGACGCCGGGGCGCTGCCTGACAGAATGCCGCATCGCGGCGGCGGCAAGGCTGCTGCGGCAGGAAAAGCCAAGCGTTTCCGCCGTCGCGGCGCTGACCGGCTTTACCAGCGCCAGCTACTTCATCCGGGTGTTCAAGCGCGAGATGGGCGTATCGCCCAAGGCGTACAGCATGCGGGAGGAAAAGGGATAAGAGGCGCAAAAGCATGTTTGATTCGGGCAGAGGGTTTATCGTTCCCGGTGCTTCAGGCGATACTCCGTGGGGCTCATGCCGTTGTGGGTGGCGAAGGCGCGGCTGAAGGCGTAGATGTTGTCGTAGCCGCACAGCGAAGCGATCTCCGAAACGCTGGCGGTCGTGGTGGAGAGCAGCACCTCCGCCTGGCGGAAGCGGGCGTCCAGCAGGTATTGCTTGGGGGAGGTGCCGTACAGCGAGTGAAACGCCTTTCGGAAACAGGTTTCACTCATGTCGCACTGCCTGGCCAGCGCCGAAACGGATATGGCTTCCCGGCTCCGCTCCGCCTGCTCCATCACCCGCTGGATGGCCGTCTTTTGCCGGGCAGGCAGGTATTGCGCGGCGTTTTCCTCCACTGCGCAGGCGAGCATTTCATACAGCAGGCTGAACTGGCGCGCGCGGGCGCCGGGCTTCTGGAAGCTCCACGCGTACAGAAGACCTGTGAACAGGCGATGCCAGCGCGCGGGGTTTTTTGTGGAAAATGAAAAAGAGGGCAGCGCGCTTTCCTGCTCAATATGGAAGTTGACGCAAAAGCAGGTGCCCGGCTCGCGAACCTCCACCGTGTAGGGCTGGTTCATGGGCAGATAGGTCAGCGCGCCGCACTGCGTATGCACGGCGTACTTTTGCGCGATGGTGTACAGGCTGCTGCCGCTGTTGGTCAGCACGAGCCCGTGATATTTGCGGTTGGAAAAGGCTTTGATTTTTCGCCCGTTTACGAGCGTAAAGCCGGCGTCGTGCTCCGGAACCAGCACGACATTGTCAATCCAGCGCACGCTCCACTGCGACATTTCGTTGATTTCCATGCGATCCCCTCCTCCATCATCCCGCGCAGAATCATTATAGCATCGATCACTCGCGCGCGCCACCCCGCCGTCCCGAACTTTAAAACCGAAAATGATAAATGCATGCAAAGTGGAATTGTTTTTGTGCCTTCGCTGCGTTACACTGACCTTGGAAACCACCATGAAAGCAAGGAGGTTCTGTCGAATGAAGATAATCGCCGGCGAAGACCGAAAGTACCTGGAAAACAAATACCACGTCGTTGGGCAGCCCTTTGACGCATACAATCGCATGGCCTACCACGGCTACGAGTACGACCCCTCCACCGGCCTGAGCGACGAGGAAATGGATCGCGGCCTTGCGCAGCTCAGCGAGCAGATCGCTCATCTGTCCCATCAGGAGCAGAAGGCGCGCATGGTCGCCTATGTGCTGGAGAACACGCGCATTGACGTGAACCCGCACGATTACTTTATCGGCCTGTACAGCTGGAACCGCGCGCCGTCCAAGTACACGCTGAATCGCTGGTATCCGCAGCTGGTGCGCGACCACTGCGCGGAGGCCGCCGAGACCATGCGCAGGTTTGAAGACGCCGGCATGAACTACGGCGGGCTGGATTTCGACCACACCGTTCCCGACTGGGACTCGCTGATGCAGCTGGGCTTCCGCGGCATACTGGAGCGGGCGGAGCGGTTCCATGCCGAGCTGAAGGCGCAGGGCGAGGTGACCGAAAAGCAGGAGGCGTTTTACCGCGGCGTGGTGATTGAGTACAGGGCCATACTGGACTTTATTGCGCGCCTGGAGCAGTACGCCCTTGCACAGAAGCACGACAAGGCCGGGACTGTGGCGCAGTGCCTGCATCGCCTGTACGAAGGCGCGCCGCAGACCACGCTGGACGCCCTGCAGCTGATCTATCTGTACTTTATGATCAGCGAAAGCGTGGATCACTATCAGGTTCGCTCCCTCGGCTTTGGTCTGGACGCGACGCTGTATCCCTTCTACAAGGCCGACCTGGAAAGCGGCCGCATGACGGAGGATGAATTCACCGACTATCTGAGCTATTTCCTGATGCAGTGGTCGGCCATCGGCAACTACTGGGGGCAGCCGCTCTACCTGGGCGGCACCAGCATGGACGGCTCCACCCGCGTCAACGAGGTCTCGTGGCATGTGCTTCGGGTATACCGCGCGCTGGGCATCTACAATCCCAAGATTCAGATCAAGGTGGGCGAGCGCACGCCCAAGGCGTTCCTGCTGGAGGCGCTGGACATGATCCGCAGCGGGAGCAACAGCATCGTATTCTGCTGTGAGGAACACATCATTCGCTCCATCATGTCGCGCGGCGGCACCTATGAGGACGGCTGCGACGCCGTAATCAGCGGCTGCTACGAATACAACAAAAGGAACCGTTCGCTCAACATCAGCGCCGTCTACCCCAACCTGCTCAAGCCCGTGCTGCTGGCCATGGATAACGGCTGGGACCGCACCACCGGCACGCAGCTTGGCCCCCAGACCGGCGAGGCGTCCTCCTTCCGGTCCTTCGGCCAATTCTACGAGGCGTATCTTGCGCAGGTTCGCGCCACCTTCACGCAGATACTGGACGCCACGCGCCAGATGGAGAACATTTCCGGCGAGATCAACCCCTCGCTGCTGTTCTCCGCCGCCAATCCGCAATGCGTTGAAACCATGACGGACGCGCTGGACAGCGGCATTGACAACGACTGCAGCCTGATCATGGGCGGCATTGGCTCGGCGGTGGACTCTCTGATGGCTGTCCGCGAGCTGGTGTTTGAGCGCGGGATCGTGACCCTGCCCGAGCTGAACGAGGCGCTTCATCAGAACTGGCAGGGGCATGAAAAGCTGCGCCGAATGGCCGTGAACTGCCCGCACCGCTACGGCAACGGCGACCCGATGGCGGACGAATACGCCAACGCCATCATGCGCTTTGTGACGGTGGACGTGATCGGAGGCCGTCAGACGGCGCACGGCGGGCACGTGATCGTCGACGGACACTCTGCGCGCGCCTTCATCATACTGGGCGCGAAAACGCCGGCCACGCCGGACGGTCGCCTGGACGGCGAGGAGGCCTCCAAGAACATTTCGCCCGTGCAGGGAGCGGATCGCAAGGGCATTACCGCGCTCATTCGTTCCGCGACCACCATCAGCAGCGACTGCATGGCCGCAGGCGGCTGCCTGGACGCCATGCTTCATCCCACGGCCGTGAACGGCGCGGAGGGGCTGGAGGCGTTTTACAGCGTGCTGATGAGCTATGTGCGGCGGAAGGGCTGCTCCATTCACTTCAATATCCTGGATCCTCAGCAGCTCCGCGACGCGCAGGAGCACCCGGAGAAGTACCCTAACCTGCAGATTCGCGTCTGCGGCTGGAACGTCCTGTGGAACAACCTGCCCAGGGTAGAACAGGACGCGTATCTGAAGCGCGCCGAGAGCATTCTGTAAGGACTGAAGAAGCGCCCGTGCCGCCGGGCAGTGCCCGGTTCCGCTTGCTGCCGCGCATTCTATCACGAATTCGGGAACCATTGATTGGAGTTCCCGAATTCTTCGAATCCGCAAGAATTTCTTGCGGATTGATGATCGGCACTGCCGACGCGGGCTGGGGGAGGCTCCGCTCCGCTTCGCGCTCCCCCAGACCCCCACCGAAGTTTGTTCGGCAGGCATTGCCTGCCCCACTTGCTGCCGACAGGCAGTACCCGGTTCCGCTTGCTGCCACCTATCCTATCACGAATTCGGGAACCATTGATTGGAGTTCCCGAATTCTTCGAATCCGCAAGAGCTTCTTGCGGATTGGTGGGCGGACACTGTCCGCCGCGGGCTGGGGGAGGCTCCGCTCCGCTTTGCGCTCCCCCAGACCCCCACCGAAGTTT